>JAHFOZ010000640.1 GCA_023261405.1 Planctomycetota bacterium | reverse complement strand
ACGATCCATTTCGGCTTCGTGGCGGTCTGCGCCGGAACGGTCGTGAAGGAGACCTCGATCCCGCGCTCCGTCTCCTGTGCCGGGAGCGAGGGATCCGGGGCGGACGGCCATGCCCCGAACGAGACGCGTCGGAGGTCCGCGAGGACATCCTTGCGACGCCTCTCGAATTGTTCCGGCGAGCGGGGGGGCACGTGATTGGCCATCGGGACGAAGGTCTCATCGATCTTGGTATTGAGCTGGTCGGGCGGGATATCGGAGTCCTTGGGGAAGACTCGAAGGTCCTCGGGGGGGATGCGGCGGGTCTTCGGGTCCGGCCCGAGCCCCATGTCGGGATCCTCCACCCGGCGGGAATCCCCCTTCAAGTGGCGGTTGAGGAACTCGAAGGCCGCCCGGCGGAGGTCGGTGCGGTAGGCATGGCCCCCGATGCTGACCAGCGCGTCGACGTGGTCGCTCGCTCCGAACCGGGCGTACAGCCGCTCGAGGCGGTTGATGATGCGCTCGTTGGCGCTCATGGGGAAGATCTTGTCGTCATCGGAGTTCGCGAAGAGCAGCGGCCGGGGGCAGACGAGAGCGGCGATGGTGGTCCAGTTCCAGCGGAAGGGGTTGTAGGCGAACATGCAGTCGCAATGGCCGTTCACTCCGTCCTCGGAGACATAGTAACCGAGGTCGGCCATGCCGCTCACGGGCACGGCGGCCTTGATGCGCTCGTCCGCGGCGGCGATCCAGAACGTGGCGGCGCCGCCTCCCGAGATGCCGGAGGCGCCGATGCGCGTCTTGTCCACCTCGGGACGGGTCTCCAGATAATCGATCGAGCGGATGGCGTTCAGGCATTCAACTCCCGCGGGGGTGTAGCCCGCGGAGTGCCACCACCAGCGCTGCTCGCGGTAGGTGCCGTGGTGGATGGCCCCGATCTCCCCGAGCTGGAGGGTGTCGTAGACCAGCGCCACGTATCCGTGCGAGGCGAACCAGATGCCCTGGTCTTGGTAGGCGGTCTTGTTGCCGTCCCGCTTCATGTTGGAATGGCCGCACGCATAGACGATCGCAGGGTAGGGCCCCTTGGCGGGGATCGGGACGTACAGGTTCGCGGTGACATAGAGGCCGGGACGGCTCTGAAAGTGGAGCTTCTCCACGGTGAAATCGGGGAACTCCAGCGTTCCGGTTACCGTGGCGTTGAGAGGGGTCTTCTCCTGGGCACCCCAGAGTCCAAGCGAGTAGAAGTACTCCTCGCGAAGTCGGGGCCGCAGTTTCTCGAAGTCTTCGGCGGTCTTCACCCCGGGAAGGAAGTCGCGCTCCAGGTCCGTCGCGCGCGCGGCAAGGTACTTCCGGATCGACGTATCGGGGGTACTGTCCTGCGCCTCGGCGGGGAATCCGGAGAGAAGGAAAACGCTCAGGGCAGCGATCCGCTTCATGGTGGAGCCTCCGGACTATCTTACGGGCTCGAACTCCACCCAGCGGGTCACGACGCTGTTTCCGGTCTTCAGGTCCCAGGGAGAGGGCTTGCCGGCGGGGAAGACGTGGGATTCGCGGCGGGTCCCCGCATCGTCCTTCCACTCGAAGGAAACCTTCGTGGCGTCCTGGGTGCCGGTCGCATAGGTCAGGTGGGCTTCCGCTCTCATGTACGGCTTTCCCCCGGAGTTGGAGAACCGGACCCGCACGGTCGAGACGGACGGTTCATCGATCGGGATGGACCCATAGCACAGGCTCTGGGACCAGAAGTCTCCAGGCTCGTTGCCGCGGCGGGCGACGGTCCAGTTCTTCACCAGCTGCTTCCACGAGTTCCCCCCATCTGTGGAGAAATCGATCTGGTACTTCACGCCCGGGTCGGGCGGGCTTCCCGACGCCACGTGGCCGGCGGCGTGGATCGCGACAGCGGACGCCTTCCGGGGAGTGGAGAGTTCCAGTGTGACCGCAGGGGAGCCGAACGCCCCGGCCACCACCCGGGATTTCACCGGCTCGAGGTCGGGTCCGGCTGAGACGACGGCCTTGCCCGTGCTTTCGAAGCTCACCCGGGTGCCGCCGTCCTTGAGCCTGGGGATCATGGCCACGTTCATCTGGCAGACGGTGGTCATCACGAGGCCTGCATCCGCGAGCGCCTTGGGAGCGGCACCGAACTTGAGGAGGTACTGTCGTCGCCCCTTGACCCGGTCGGTGAGATCGAGGCCGTCGGACATGGCGCCGCAGTCCTGCCACGTC
>JAHFOZ010000286.1 GCA_023261405.1 Planctomycetota bacterium | reverse complement strand
TCGAGCGCCTCTTGATGCTGGGGGTGGCGGCGGGGATCTTCGAGATCTTCTCGGACTACCTGCTCGTGAGCTGGAAGGGCCAGCGGCTCTACCCGGGGAGCGCGCCGCTCCTGGCCTCTCCGCTCTACATGCCGCTCGCCTGGGCCTGCTGGATCGCGGAGTTCGGGTACCCGATCGTGCGGCTCCACGGGGTGATCGCGCGCCGGGTCGCGGGGGAGATGGGGCTGGGCCTGGCGATGGTGGCGGGGGGGATGCTCGCGGGGGTGGTGACTACGTGCACCGACTCGCTCGCGGTGATGGCGGGCTGGTGGAAGTACAGGGCGCCCCTGGTGAGCGTGGGCGACGCGGGGGCGCTCTATGTCGCGGCCGGGTACTTCTTCATCTTCTTCCCGTTTCTCCCGGTCTTCATCCGCTTCGTGGGGTGCCCGGGCGGGCGCCTCTACGCGGCGGTGCGCTACGGCCTCATCTTCGCGGGCGTCATCTTCGTGGGCTTCGCGACGGCGCACCTCCTCATCGAACGGTCCCTCTAGCCTCAGCGCCTCCACTTCACCGGGACGTCGTTGGACTGGTCGGCGCCGGGCGTCGTGCGCCCGCGCGCGACGACCCGTTCCATGAGCGCCTCGAGTTCCGCCACGAGCTCCGTCTTCTCCGCCGCGAGGTTCTTCGACTCGGCAAGGTCCTCCGCCAGGCCGTAGAGCTGGCGCGGAACCTTCTCTGCGCCCGGCGACCATCCCCCGGACCCGGGACCCAGGACCAGTTTCCACGGGCCCTTCCGGATTGCGAAGAGGCCGTTCGAGGACTGGTGGACCACGGCTTCGTGGATCGGGCGGTCTCCTCCCTTGAGGAGCGGAAGGAGGCTCACGCTGTCCTCGCCGGCGGAGGGCGGGAGGCCCACCTTCAGGATCTCCGCAAGGGTCGCCATGAGATCCGCCTGGAGGACGGTCTCCCCGCACGTGGACGCCGGTTTCACCAGGCCGGGCCAGCGGACGATGAAGGGGATGCGGTGCCCGCCCTCCCACGCGTCGCTCTTGTACCCTCGAAGCGGCCCGCTGGGGAAGTGCCCTTTCGCCTCGAGGGCCTTCGCCCCGGCGTAGGGCGCGCAGCCGTTGTCGCTGGTGAAGACCACGAGGGTGTTCTCCGCCGCCCCGGCGGCCACGAGCTCCGCGAGCACGCGGCCCACGGCGGCGTCGGTTTCCATCACGAGGTCGGCGTATTCGTTGAGGCCGCTCTTCCCTTTCCACGCCTCGTTCACCGCCAGCGGCGTGTGAGGCGAGGTGAGCGGGAGGTAGAGGAAGAATGGGGCGTCGGCCTTCGTGCGGCGGCGGATGAAGTCGCAGGCGCGGTCCGTCAGCGCGGGCAGGATCGCCTCGAGGCTCCAGCCCGGCAGGGCGGGGCCCTGGAGGCTCGCCCGGTTGTTCGCCAGGAGCTTCGCGGGGAGGAACTCGGAGGGGATCCCTGCGGTCCGGTCGCTTTCGATGAAGCAGTAGGGCGGCCAGTTGGGCACGTCCGTTCCAAAATACTCGTCGAAGCCGCGGGTGGTCGGACCGCCGCCGGCGGGGCTGGAGAACGCCTCGCGCCAGAGGGCCTTCTGTTCTTCGGTCGCCGGGACGTCGCCGCCGCCGGGCTTCCGGTGGAAGTGCTGCGCCTGCGCCTGCGGGACCGGCCAGTCCCATCCCAAGTGCCATTTTCCGACGCAGGCCGTTGCATACCCGCGCTTCTTGAGGAGCCCGGCGATCGTGAGGCGGTCGGGGGCGATGAGCGGCTTCCCGTAGGGCCCCACGATGCCCGACTGGAGTCGCGTGCGCCAATGATAGCGGCCCGTGAGGAGCGTGTAGCGCGAGGGGGAGCAGACGCCCGAGCTGGAGTGGGCGTCGGTGAACTTCATGCCTTCGCGCGCCAGCCGGTCGACATGGGGCGTGGGGATCTTCCCCCTCGCGGGGTTGAAGCACGCGACGTCCCCGTAGCCCAGGTCGTCGGCCAGGATGACCACGACGTTCGGAGGCCGGGCGGCCTCCTGGCCGGGTGTCGGGGCGAGCGCGGCCGGAAGGAGGAGCACCGCGAGGAGACGCGTCATGCCAGTCTTGGAACGCCCGGGAGAAAGGCACGGTTTCGGCAACGTTTCATTTCACGTTTCGCGTGGCTATGATGTCCGGGTCATGACGGGGATCAACCGGCTCCTGATCGGCCAGATTGCTCTGGAGCGAGGCTTCATCACGGCGGCGCGGCTCCGGGAGGCCCTGGACCTGCAGGCAGGGCAGCCCCTGCCGAAGCCGCTGGGCACGATCCTCGTCGAGAGCAGGTTCATCACCACGGCCCAGCTCCTGGAGGCCGTGGACGAGCAGGTGCGTCGCTTGAAGGAGGGGCTGGCCTACGTCGATGCGGAGAAACGGGAACTCGCGTTCGGCCGTCTCCTGGTCCGGTACGGCCACGTCCCCGAGATGCGCGTGAACGAGGCCTTGAACGTGCAGCAGGATCTTGCGGAGCGGGGGATCCGGAAGCGCCTGGGGCAGATCCTCGTGGAGGCGGGGCACCTCAGGCCCGCTGTGGTCCTCGAACTCCTGGCGATCCAGGGCAAGGTCCTCATGTCCTGCACTTTCTGCGGGACGCACCAGAACGTGCTGAAGTCCATCAGCGACAAGGCCGCGTGCCCGAAGTGCGGGATGCCGATGCAGTCGTACAGCGTGGAGGTGGCCGCCCAGCCCGACACGGCCTACCTGTTGCCCCACGTCGACATCAGCACGCTCCGCCGCGCGGCGATCCGGGATCCCCTGCCGGAGCCCGTGCCGCCCCCCGCCCCTCCGCCCGCGATCCCGGAGCCGGCCCTAGAGGCGCCGCCCCCGCGACGGCGGGGATGGTCCGGCGTGATCCTGACGATCGTCGTGCTGATCCTGCTGCTGCTCCTCGCGCTGTCGCGGTAGCCGGCGTCCTGAGTGAGTCCAGGCAGAAACTCAGGCATGTTTTCCAACCACAAAGGCACGAAGACACCAAGACGCTCAAGAGGGAACCTGGTGTCTTCGTGTCCTGGTGGTGAAGTCGGTGCTCACGAATCAAGGTGGATCTACCTGGGACCGCTACGGGTTCATGTACTTCCAGTTCCGGGACTTGCCCCGCCCCATCCATCCGATCGCCGTTGCGAGACGCCTCGCGCGGGTCTCCGGCAGCTTCGCCTCGACGATCCACTCCACGTACTCCCTCTTGTGACTCGGCGGGAAGGCCTCGAACGCGGAGAGGGCCTTTCGGTTCTTCCGGAGGGCGGCCGCGAGGTCGGCGGGAACCTTGACGGGAGGCCTGGGCCGCGGTTTGGGGCGGGCCGGCGGGCCCTGCTCGTTCAGCTTCGCAGCCGCGCGGATGTAGGAGAGCAGGACGCGGTCGGGCGGGAGCTGCGCGACGTCGAGGACACGGGCTCCCATCGGGCTCCTGCTCTTGAAGAGACGGTGGGGATCGTGAAGCGCGTCCTGGCGCCAGAGGCCGAAGGTCGCGTGCTGCTTGAAGGCGGCCATGCCGCCCAGCATCCCGTGGTGCTCGAAGCCGGGGCAGCCCCACTTGATCGTCTCTTCGATCTCGGGGCAGGCCCGGTGAAAGAGCTTTCGGATCTTCGTGAGGATGGGGCGCGCGAAGGGTGCGGCCTTCGCGATGTAGGCGTCCACCTGGGGCGAGGCGTTCCTCACGGCCGCGCCTACTTCAGCGGGACGCCGTCGAGGACCAGCGCGCGGAAGCGGTCCACGGGCTCGCCCGCGGCCCACGCCATGCCGCGCAGGAGCAGGATCCGGAAGAGCGGGTCGTCGAAGGTCCAGCTGTAGTGGCCGAGGATGCAGGTGAACACGCGGCCGCGCTCCGGGGCGAAGGTCCACAGGAGCGGCTGCTCCGCGCCCTCCTCCACGCCCGAGGCGAGGATCCTGATGCGCGCGGAATCGCCCGCCGTCATCGGCCAGTAGCTCTCGTCGACGAGCTTCACCTGCTCCGGGAACCCCGCGGTGATCCCGCTGCCGTCGCCCTGCTTCACGATCAGGTCGAGCGCCCCATGGCGGAACTTCGTGGCCTTGTGCTTCCAGGACATCCCGATCCGCGCGGCGAGTTTCTCGTGCGTGTCACCCACGGGGATGGTGGCGGAGTGGGCGGCGACGAGCCCCCGGCCCCGGGCGAGGTGGGCGTCGAGGTCCTTGAAGTGCTCGTCCGTGTAACGGCCCCAGAGATAGAGCACCGCGAGGTCCGCCGAGGCCCACTGGTCCTTCGAGGGCCAGGGATCGGCGGTGTCGACCTTCACGCCGGGGACCTTCGCCAGCAGGGGAGCCCACTTCTTCTGCCACGCGGGATAGTCGTGCTCCCCGGGGCCGTGGTCCTTCACGCAGGCGACCAGGAGGACGTTCAGCGGGCGCGGGTCCTTCGCGGGCGCGGCGGCCGGACCCAGGACGGCCTCCACCTCCGCGCGGGTCCTAGGCGGAGGTGCCCCCTTCGCGTCTTGGGGAGCGGCGGCGATCCCGGCCAGGGCGGACAGCAGGAGGATTCTCATGGTCAGGGCGCTCCGTAGAAGCTGAGTTCGTTCCCGCTCGGGTCCGCGAGGGTGAAGGTCCAGTGGCCGGGATGCACTTCGTGGAGGCCCGAGACATCGTGCTTCCCCCGCTTCAGCTTCTCGAAGAGAGCCTTCGTCCCCTTCGCGCTCACGATGAGGATCCCGTTGGGCCTGTACTTGCCGCGGCCCTCCTTGGCGTGCAGGCAGAGGCGATGCGCGCCGAGGGGGAACTCCGTCCACTCCGCGCTCGCGTACGCGGGCTTCACGCCCAGCAGCTTCTTGAAATAGGCCGTCGATTTCCGCATGTCATCGACGTAGTACATCGTTCCGTAGGTGCCGCCCATGGCCTGTCCCTCCCGACGGGGGGGTATTATACCACCGGGGAGGTCCCGATGAACGTCCTGCGCCTCGTCGCGTTCTTCGCCCTGTCGGCCGGGCCCCAGGACCGCCGCGACGATTCGGCCAACGGCGACTACGGCGGCTATCACACGTGGCCGGAGATCCTGGAGAAGATCGCCGGGTGGAAGCGCGCCCGTCCGGGCCTCGTGCATGAGACCTCGATCGGGAAGACCCTCGAGGGGCGCGACATCGTGGCGCTCCGCATCTCGGACAACGCCGGGAAGGACGAGGACGAGCCCGCCGTGCTCCTCATGGCCGGCATCCACCCCCGCGAGCAGCCGGCACAGGTGCTCCTCCTCAGGCTGGTGGACGAGATCCTGGAAGGCTACGGCCGCGACGCCCGGTTGACGCGGCTCGTCGACGAGCGCGAGATCTGGATCATCCCCTGCTTCAACGTCGACGGGAAGGTCTACGATATGAAGCACGGGAACGGGACGGATCACGGGGCCGAGTGGCGGAAGAACCGCCGTCCGAACGAGGGCGGCACGACGGGAGTCGACCTCAACCGGCAGTGGCCCGTGCGCTGGGGGGGCTCGACCGACCTGCGCGAGAAGCCGAAGGTCACGCTTGAACCGAAGTCGGACTACTTCGTCGGGTGGGGCCCGATGGAGGAGCCTGAGAACCGGGCGCTGGATGACTTCTTCCGGAGGCGCGCGATCCGCGCCTTCGTGGACATCCACAGCCCGTTCAAGGCCATCTACTTCCCGACCCACCTCGCCGGGGCGGAGTACGACCGGTACACGAAGCTCGCCCGGGAGCTGCGCGAGCGGCAGAAGGTCCCCTACGCGCTGACCCGGGCGAAGAAGGACGAGGATGCCCCCGCGGAGCGCGGCGGCGACTGCGGCCTCTCGTACGACTGGGCCTACTACGTCCACGGCGCGACCGCCTTCATCTTCGAGATCTTCGCCGACCCGAAGTGGTATCCGCCCCTCGACCAGATCGGGAAGGAGTACGCCAACTTCCGGGACCCCATGCTCCACGTCATCGAGGAGGCCGCGGGAATGCCCCTGCCGGGAAAGGGGACCGCATCGATCCGCGAGTCGAAGACGGACCTCGAACCGGCGCCTGGGGCCACCCTTTCCTGGATGCCCGTCGTGGAGGGGGCGTGCGAGTACGGCGTGCTCGTGAGCGAGAGTGCCGCCGTGCGGGTCGTGTCGGAATACCGGGGCTTCCCGCTGAAGAGCGGCTTCGCCCTGGGGATTTCGCCCGACGCGAAGCCGGGCTCGAGGGCCCCGATGGCGCTCTATCTGTGGGATCGCGAGCGCCGCAGGAGCGTGGCGCGGTTCGACCTGACGGTCGGGGCGGCCGTCCGCGAGAAGGTCCGCGTCGGGATCTACGACTTCGGCGCGGAGGGCGGCGCCGGGCCGGCCAACCTGGAGAAGTGCCTGGGCACGGGGGCTTTCGAGGTCCGGAGGCTGAAGGCGGCGGACATCCGGGAGGGCACGCTGTCTTCCTGCGACGTCCTGCTGGTCCCGGGTGGGAGCGGCTCGGCCCAGGCGAAGGAACTGGAAGCGGCGGGCTGCGAGGCCGTGCGGAAGTTCGTCGACGGCGGGGGCGGGTACGTCGGGTTCTGCGCGGGGGCCTACCTGGCCTCGTCGCACTATCCGTGGTCGCTCGGGATCCTCGACGCGAAGGTGATCGACACGGAACACTGGGCGCGCGGCACGGGCGTGGTGAAGATCCGGCTGACGAAGGAGGGCCGGCGCCTGATGGGGACGAAGGACGAGTGGGTCGAGATCGAGTATGCGCAGGGGCCGCTGCTTGGTCCGGGCGGTAAGGCGGAGCTGTCGGACTTCGAGACTCTGGCGACCTACGAGACGGAGATCGCCAAGAAGGGGGCGCCGGAGGGCGTGATGAAGGGCACGGTCGCGGTCGCCGCGGGATCGTTCGGCCGGGGGCGCGTCTTCTGTTTCAGCCCGCACCCCGAGAAGACCGCGGGGCTGGAGGGCTTCGTGATTCGCGCGGTCCGCTGGTCGGCGGGGAGGGACTAGGTCGGGTTCGCGTCGGGGGCGGACATGGGCCGGGTCGCGCGTAGGCGCCCGCCCGGCAGGATGATCTCGCGAAGCGCGTCCTCGACGACGTCGAGGGGCACGTCCACGCCGTGCTTCGCGTTGCCGACCGTCTCCGGCAGGGCGAGGCGGACGTGCGCCTCCGC
>JAHFOZ010000285.1 GCA_023261405.1 Planctomycetota bacterium | reverse complement strand
CGGGGTCCGAAGGCCCCGACGACGGAGGGGTTGTCCAGGTAGACGGCGCCGATGAGGCGATTCTTGACGCGGAGGGGCACGCAGAGGACCGAGAGGAGGCTCTGGTCCTGGACGCTGTCCACGAGCTTGAGGTGGGGGTCCTGCTGGGCGTCCTCGGCCACGATGCGCTTGCCGTGGTCGCGGACGAGCTTGAGGACGGTGCGGGAGACGCCCATCTCGAAGCGCTTGAGCTCCTTCTTCTCGCGGTCGCGGGACATCTCCACCTTGAACTTGTCGCCCTCGAAGAGCATGATCGTCCCGCGCAGCGCGTTGCAGAACTCGATCGTGGTGTCGAGGATCATCGTGATGAGCTTGCGGAGGTTGAGCTCGCTGTTGATCTTCTTGATCACGTCGAAGACGGGCCGCAGGTTCCCGAAGAGCTTGTCCTCGACGGCGGGGCGGGCCGAGGGGATCTGGACGGGGACCTTCCACATGCCGCTGGCGCTCACGTTGTCCTCGCCCAGGGCGTTGACCACGGCGGGGTTCTTGAGGTAGCGCTCGCGCCCCTCGGGGGCGAGGGCGTCGCCGATCTTGCGTATGACGTCGGAGGATTCCTTGCGGGCGGCAAGGCCGGCCTTGTCCTTGCCGCTCTTGGCGAGGGCGTTGGCCTGGGCGGACTTGACGAGCCAGAGGGTCTCCGCGTCGGGCTGTGCCTTGAGCTCCTGCTCCGCGGTGGTGAGCATCTCGAGGGCGGACTCGAGGTTGCCGGTGCGCTGCTCGCAGATGGCCTTGATGAGGCAGGCGCGGGCCTTGATCCAGGGCATCCGGAGGGCGCCCCCCGTGGCGAAGGCGTCCTCGGCGAAGACGCGCGCCTCGGCGTAGTCCTCCTGGGTGAGGGAGAGCTCCGCGGAGACGAGCTGGGCAAAGGCGGTGACGGGGTGGTCGGGATGCTTGTTCAGGGTCTCCAGGGCGCGGTCGGAGGGCCCGTCGGCGGAGTCGAATTCGGCGAGGCGGAGGTGGGCAAGGGCGCGGACGGCGAGGGCGAAGCCCACGCCGAGGGTGTGCTCGGCCCGGGAGGCCATCTCGTGGGCCTCCTGGGCGAAGCTCTTGGCCTTGGCGGGGCTGTTGAGCAGGCAGAGCACGTGGCCCGCGGAGGCCAGCGCCATCGCGGCCTCCCCCCGCTTGTTCTGCTTGAGCAGGTCGATCGAGAGGCGCTTGGCGGCCTTGAGGGCGGGCTCGTACTGGCCCTCGTGGATGAGCCGGGTGATCTCGTCGAACAAGCGATTGATGATAGCACACGGGGCCGGGGGTCGGGACTTTTTTTCATGACGGTCGCAATTGGAGGCAAACGGGCGGGGGAGCGTTTATAATACGGGAAGCCGCGCGGGAGGGTCCGCGGGGGGCCTTGAGGACCGAATCGAGGAGCCAGGCCATGAGGTGGGTGTGCGCGCTCGTCCTCCTCGCCCCGCAGGCGGCGCCGCAGGACGAATACAAGGACAGGCTGACCAAGATCTCGCGGAACTCCGCCGCCAAGCACTACCAGATCGGCGATTATCTCACCACCGCGCAGATGCACCAGTGGGCGCGCGAGCAGTACTACAAGACCATCGAGTTCGAGCCCGACCACGAGGGGGCGCGGAAAAGGCTGGGGTACAAGAAGGGCGATTCCGGCTGGGAGAGCGACGCCTCGATCCAGCAGCAGTTCGCGAACAAGAAGAAGGACGCCGAGGCGGAGAAGGCCCGCAAGAGCTTCCAGGAGCGCATGGATTCGGCGGGAAGGGACCTCTCGCGGCAATGGGTGGACCTGGCCGCCTGGTGCAAGGCCCAGAAGCTGCAGGCGGAGGCCGAGGGGGCGTACAAGAAGGCGCTCGAGTACGACCCGGCGCACGCCGGGGCGCGCAAGGAGCTGGGCTTCGAGAAGGACGCCAAGGGCGGCGCGTGGCTTTCCAAGTCCGAGCGCGAGCTCCGCAAGGAGATGCGGGACGGGATCGGCAAGGCGCCGCAGGGGGCGGCGGCCTCTTCCGAGTCGGCGGTCGAGAAGGCGCTGAGCGTGAAGACGAAGAAGCGGGAGGGGGGCCACTTCATGGTCGAGTCCCCCCACCTCACCGACCCGCAGCTCACCGGGCTCCTCCAGCACGCGGAGCACGCGTATGCGATGTTCCACAAGATCTTCGGCGCCACGGACCTCTTCGGGGACCGCAAGATGGTCCAGCTGGTCCTGAACACCAAGGCCCAGCACGAGGCCTACGTGGACGCCTTCCACAAGGGGGATGCCGCGCACAAGGAGCTGTCCAAGAAGTCCCAGGGGAGCTCGGGTTTCCCCCTCTGCGAGCAGGTCCAGGAGAACCGCCCGTTGCCCTCGGTCGAGGACATGGTCGTCCACACCACCGCGCAGATCCTCTCCAACATGTATTCGGGCGGGGGCAACCACTGGCTCCACGAGGGGACGTCCTACCACTTCACGCGGCTGATGAAGGGCACGGCGATGACGTACTGCGTGGACCTGGCGGGGACCGGACCGAAGAGCGACGGCAAGAATTACCAGGACCCGGAGCATTGGCCGGTGGTCTGCAAGGTCTGGGTCCGGGACGGCAAGGACCCGGAAATCAACGCGATCCTCAAGTGCGACAACCTGGCCGAGTTGAGCGGCGCCGAGACCGTGAAGGCCTGGAGCATCGTGGACTTCCTTATCACCGACCACAAGGAGAAACTCGTGGGTCTCTGCGCCAAGCTGAAGGCCGAGACCCCCGTGGAGGAGGCCTTCCGGTCGGTGTTCAACTGGTCCCTCGGGGACCTGGACACGCGCTGGAAGGCCTACGTCAAGGTCTCGTATTGACGGGACCCGCGGGGGACATCAGGCCCCGGTGAACGCGGCGAGGGAGCGCAGCCTCGTCGCGAGCCGCTTCAGCAGCCACTCCTCGATCGCCACGTCTGTGGGCTCGCGCAGCTCGGAGACGAGGCGCGAGAGCTCCAGCTCCGCGCGGGCCATGGTCCGGTGCCCGCCCGCCGAGCCGTAGTCCAGGAAGAGCGCCTCGGCGAGGTGCCCGGCGTGCTTGCGGAAGCCGTCCGACCGGAGGACCGCGATCACGCGGTCCCTGGACCGGCAGGCCACGATCACCCACGAGATCCCCGTGAGCTTGATGAAGAAGTCCGCCACGTGCACGCACATGTCCGGGTTGGCGATCGTTCCCAGGTAGGCGAAGGCCACCTCCCGCCCGATCTTCTTGTTGGCGATCGCCGTGGCGAAGTAGTCGAGGGTCTCCAGGGGAAGCTGGGAGAGCTCGATGGTGCGGACCATGTTCTCGTCGGTGCGAACGCGCAGGTAGCGGAAGGCGGCGACGTCCGCGTCGCTGACGTTGCGGGTGAGGTTCCCGGTGTCCACCTTGAGCCCGTAGAAGAGGGCCGTGGAGACCTTCTTGTGCATGGGGGTGCCGCAGGCCTGGTAGTACTCCGTGAAGATGGTGGAGGTGGAGCCGTAGGTGGGCCGGACGTCGGAGAAGCGGGTGGGGCCGAGGTCGCTCAGCGGGTGGTGGTCGATCACGACATCGAAGCGGAGGCGCCCGTCGAGGTTGAAGAAGGAGGGCTGGGCGTCCACGGTCGCCACGATGGTGTCGGCACGGACGAGGTCGGGGGAGAACTTCACCATGGGGATCTTGAGGATGTTCACCATGGCGGAGTTCTCGGGGCGGGTGAACTCGCCCATGTAGGAGATCGTGGAGGAGGCGGCGTCGCCCTGGACGAGCTCGTGGAGGGCGTAGGCGCTGGCGATGGCGTCCGGATCCGGGTTGCCCCAGATCACGGTGAGGAGGGGCTTCCCGCGGACGACGGCGCGGATCGAGGCCACCTTCTGCTGACCCGCGGCGCGGCGCTGGAGCTCGCGGAGCTCGTTCCGGTAGATGAGGCCCTCGTCGCGGAAGAGGAAGTCGGGATACTCCTTGAGAAGGGGGCGGCTGGGGACGGAGGTGAAGATCATGACCCGAGCGGCCGGCTTCTGGCGGGCGAGGTTGTCGAGGATGGCGCGAAGGGGGATCTCCTCGAATTCCGCCACGATGACGAGGTCGTCGGGGAGGAGTTCGCGGTCGGGGGGACCGAACTGGATGGCGGCGGGATCGCTCTCGACCACGACGGCGTTGGGCCGGCTCATGCCCAGCGCATTGCGGATCTGTTCGAGGCGGTGGCCTCTTCCGAGGAGGTAGATTTTCATCGTGGTCGGGTGGGGAGTATTATAGGCTGGTCGCCGCTCATGGTAAAGGTGCTCGTCGCGGGAGCCGAGGGGGGCCTCGGGAGGGCCTTCGTAGCGGCGCTGGGGGCAGGGTTTGACACGGTGGCGCTGGGCCGCAAGGGCCTGGACGTCTCGCGGCGGAACGACGTCGCGGCCCGCCTGAAGGAGATCCGCCCGGAGGTGGTGATCGACTGCGCCGGCTGGTCGGACGTGGACGGGTGCGAGAACGACCGCTGGCGCGCCTATCTCTCCAACCGGGACGGGGCGGAGCACCTCGCGCGCGGGGCGGCGGAGGCCGGGGCGCTCGTGGTCTATCCGGGCTGCGACCTCGTGTTTGACGGTCTCCGGGCGCATCCTTACACCGAGGAGGACCCTCCCAATCCGCTCTCGGTGTACGGGGACACGAAGCTGGCGGGCGAGCTGGCGGTGATGAGCCACGGCCCCCGGTATCTGATCCTGCGGAGCGGCTGGCTCTTCGGGGAGCACGGCCGGAGCTACGTGAACGATCTGCTGGGCTGGCGGCTCACGGACGAAGTGGTCTTCGGGTACGAGGATCACAAGGCGCAGCCGACCTCGCAGGCGGATTTCGCGCGGGCGGCGGTGGAGCTCATCCGGCGCGGGCAGACGGGCCTCTGGAACGTGGCGTCGGAGGGAGAGGGGACGCAATACGACGTGGCGCTCGAGACCTACCGGATCCTGGGGGAGGAGAAGGTCAAGGTGAAGCCGCTCCGGCGCGGGAGCGGGAACCGCACGGCGCTCCGCCCGCGCTACTCGGTCCTGGACGGATCGAAGCTGAAGGCGGCAGGGATCGGAATGCGGCCCTGGCGGGACGCGCTTCGAGAGTTCCTGGAGGCGCGCGGGAAGAAGTAGGAAGGTTCACCCTGATGCGCGGGCACCGGTTTCACCACGAAGACACCAAGACAGCAAGGATCCCCTTGGGAGGCCTGGTGTCTTTGTGCCGTTGTGGTTAGAAACCTGCTTGCGATTCCACCCGGACTCGCTTAGCGTCCCAGGAAGAGGTCGAGCATGCCGCCGGCGAGGATCACCCCGCTCACGACGGCATTCACGTGGAAGAACGCCTGGTTGACGCGCCGGAGGTCGTGTGGCTTGACGATGGCGTGCTCGTAGGCGAGCAGGAGAGCGATCGCCCCGACGGCGCCGTGGTACCAGGGGCCGAGTCCTGCAGTCCATCCCGTGGCGAGGAGCGCGGCCACGGTGACGACGTGGCAGAGGAGGGAGACCCGGAGGGCGGCGGGGATGCCGAGCGCGGCGGGCACGGAGCGGAGTCCCTTTCGGCGGTCGAACTCCCGGTCCTCGCAGGCGTAGAGGATGTCCGCGCCGGCGATCCAGAAGAGGATGGAGGCGCCGAAGAGCCAGGGGAGGGGGGCGGCCGCCTTGTCGGGCGCGACGGCGAGCCACGCGCCGACGGGGGCGATGGCGAGGGAGAGGCCGAGGACCCAGTGGCAGAGGGCGGTGAAGCGCTTCGTGTAGCTGTACCCCATCGTGACGGCGAGCGCGACGGGGGAGAGCTTGAGGCAGAGCGGGTTGAGCATGGCGGCGGCGAGGACGAGGAGGCCGGCCATGACGAGGGCGAACCCGAGCGTGAAGGCGGCGCCGAGTTTTCCGGCGGGGATGGCGCGGTTCTGTGTGCGGGGGTTCTCGGCGTCGAGCTTCGCGTCGGCGACGCGGTTGAACGCCATGGCGGCGCTGCGGGCGGCGACCATGGCGAGCAGGATCCATCCCCCCTGCGCCCAGGTGGGCCTCCCCGGCGCGGCCGCATAGAACGCCGCGACGCACGCCCACGGCAGCGCGAACACGGAGTGCTGGATTTTGATCATGTCGAGGACGACGGACAGGCGGTGCAGCAGGTTCATAGATTGGGTGTGGCCCGGAATCAAGCGTCTCCGGATGCATGAATTCTGACGCGACCGGGTCCGACGATCCAGAATTCACGGTGAAGGGGGCGGATGGTCAGGACGGCCAGAAACTCCTGAAGGCGCGTGGCAACCACTTCAGCCGTCGAACGGTCCGGCATGGCGAGGATGACGATCCCATGGGAGGCTGCCTGAGGGAACCGCAGAACATGGCCGAAGTCGCGGTCCGGGGTGATAAGGGCTCGACCCTCGGAACCGCAGATTCCGAAGATGCGTTCGTCGGGTTCGCCCGAGAGGCCCTGGTCCCGGACCCCCATGACGTCATGACCGGCCGATCTCAGGAGCTCGATTTCTCGGAGGCCGAGATTCTCGTCGACCTTGAACTTCACGGAGCCGTTTTCGTGGGAACCGGGATGATGTTTTCCCGCGCGGCCTCAGCGCCATAGGCAATGGCGGCCAGGACGTCCTCGTGGGTCAACTGAGGATAGTTCTCGAGGAACTGCTTTTCGGGAGTGCCTGCAGCGAGTTGGTCGAGGATCAGGGAAACCCAGATGCGGGTTCCCTTGATGCAGGGTTTCCCGAAACAAACCCGAGGGTCGATCAGAATGCGCTCAAGGAGGTTGCCCATCGGCCGTTATCGTAACCAGGCCTGATAGGGGGATCAAGCGCCCTGTCGATCCGCATTTCTCTCCATTGGGCTAAGCGACGAGCCTAGAAGTTGTAATCTGACAAGATCTCCGTTCGACACCTCGGGCAAGTGTTCTGGCGCATACCGGACGAGACTGTTTCGGTAGGCGGCCGACCCTGCGCATTCGAAGCGCAGAAATCACAGTCCTTGAGGGTGAGATCGGCGGGGACATTGCTGACCGCGGTATCCTCGAAGCCGCGAATCTGTCCGCTCAGATGTCCGCTGGTCACGACGTATGGTTTTCCGCAATGACAGATTGCCACGGCGTTCATCGTGCCGCAGTGCCTGCAGGGGAACGGACCAC
>JAHFOZ010000284.1 GCA_023261405.1 Planctomycetota bacterium | reverse complement strand
TTCGGATTTCCCGGGAAGAGCAGGATGCGTATGCCGCCGAGAGCCAGCGCCGGTGCGGGGATGCCGCGATGGCCGGACGATGGCGGGAGGAAATCGCCCCGATCCGCCTCACGGGGGGGGAACTTTGCGCCGATGAGACCCCCCGGATCGGTGTCACCCCCGAAACGCTCTCACGTTTGCATCCCGCCTTCCGCCCGGGAGGGACGGTACACGCGGGAAATTCGTGCGGCCTTGCGGACGGCGCGGCCGCGGTCGTCCTCGCATCGGAGCGCAAGGCACGGGAACTCGGCGCCACCCCCCTCGTCCGCGTGGCAGGGTTCGCGGCGGCGGGTGTGGAACCCGCCCGGATGGGCCTGGGGCCGGTGCCCGCCGTCCGGGCGATCGAGCGCGAGACCGGATGGAAGCTTGACTCTTTCGACCTCGTCGAGCTAAATGAGGCCTTCGCCGCCCAGGTCCTGGCGTGCGACCGCGAGCTCAAACTGGACCGCGCGCGGCTCAACGTGAACGGCGGGGCAATAGCCTTGGGCCATCCGGTGGGCGCCAGCGGGGCGCGGATCGTGGTGACGCTGGTCCACGAAATGAGGCGCCGCGGTGCGCGCCGTGGGCTGGCGACCCTCTGCGCGTCGGGCGGACTGGGCATGGCCCTTGCTTTGGAGGCCCTCTAGAATGGATTTCGAGAAGCTGCAGCAGAACGTCGAACGCCTCGAGAAGGCAGCCGCCGGCGTGAAGGCCGGGGAGGCTTCCGCGCTGCGTGAGTTCGCCGTGGGCCTGAAGGATGTCCTCACGGCCTTCCTCAAGGACCGGAGGGAGCCCGTCCGCACGGGGCAGATCTTCAGGGATGCCGCGGCGAAGAACATCGTCCCCGGCGACATCGCCCCACGGGCGGACGCCCTCATCCTCCGCTGGGCGGGCGCCGTGACTCCGCAGGATCCCCAGGCGGTGAAGGACGATGCGGCGAAACTCCTGACCGTGGCGGAGAAGACGATTCCCGTCCTTAAGGCGTACCGCAAGGATAAGTGACCGCATCCCCGGCAGGCCCGCCATGAAGGACAACGCCGGCTCGCAGGACCGGTTTGCGAGCGCGTGGACGACCTACGCGGAGATCCGGCCGGAATACGAGGAGCAGTTCCTGAAGTGGGTCTGCCCGCTGGTCCCGGGCTCCTTTCGCGGGAAGAAAGTGCTGGATGCCGGCTGCGGAACCGGACGGAATTCCTGGTGGCCTCTCCGCTACGGGGCGCGCGAAGTCGACTCGTTCGACGACGCGCCGGAGACGGTCGAGGTGGCTCGCCGCAACCTCGCGTCCTTCCCCAATTCCAGGACTTTCGTCCGCAGCATCTACGATCCGGGGGTTCAGGACGAGTACGACATCGTCCTGTGCATCGGGGTCGTTCATCATCTCGCACATCCCCGGGAGGCTGTGAAGAGGCTCTTCCAATCGACCCGGCCCGGCGGCATCCTGCTGATCTGGGTTTACGGGTACGAGGGGAACGAGTGGATCGTGCGTGGGGTGAACCCGCTCCGGAACGTGGCCTCCCGGCTTCCCTTCGCCTGTGTCAACCTGGCGGCGCGCCTCTTCTCGCTCCCGCTGCACCTGGCCTCGAAGGCCTGGGGGGGCCGGCACCCGTACTTCGAGCAGCTCTCCCGCTTCAGCGTCCGCCACGTTCACTCCATCGTGGTGGACCAGCTCATCCCGCGGATCGCGAAGTACTGGACCCGGGACGAGGCCTGCTCCCTCTTCGACGGCCTCGGCGCCCGCGACCTCCAGGCCCACCGCGTGAACAACAACTCCTGGACGGTCGTCGCCCAAAAACAGTCATGAAACTCTCCATCCATTTTGTGATCCCGGCCTCATCGGCGCTCGTGGACGGATCGATCGAACGAGGTGAGGACCGTGGCGTAGCTCGCCTCTGCCAGGAGCTGTCGGAGCCGTTGCGCCTCAGCGGTCGACTGGAAGTACCCGCCGATCTGGACCACCGCATAGCGGCGCTCGCGGATCCAGGAATCCACCTCGGCCCGGCCGGGGATCCTCAGTGCCCGGCGGCCCTCGGCGCTCATGCGCTCCTGGCTGATCTCGTACTGGCAGCAGTTGTCCATCCCCTGGGGCACGCGGGTGCGGGTGATGGCCGCGTACCCCGCCCAGAAACTGAGGATCTCCTCCCCGGGGCGTGAGCGCGCCTCGATGGCGCGGGCCACGGCCTCGATTTCACGGAGATCATGGGACGGCATGTCCCCGAGCTGGTCGCGATAGCCCTGCGGCACGGCGGCGGCGTAGATCGCGAGCAGAAGCGTCACGGGTCCCCATCCCGCACGCCCTGGCGGGACTTCAAGCGCCGGCACGGCCAGAAAGGCGACGAACGGCACCACGCAGACGAAGTACTGCTCGTAACTCGGCGTGGGCAGGAGGGACATGGCCGTGAGCGATCCGGCACACCCCAGGGCGAGCCATTGGGCGGGGCTCCTCAAGCGGGCCAGTCCCACGACCGCCAGCCCCAGCAGGAGGACCCACTGCGGCCGAAGGAGCAGCTTCTCGAGGACCTCTCCCTTCTGGCCGAGGTTCGCCACGGCGCCCTCCGGGCTCCGGATCAGGTGATGGCCCAGCACGTTGGCCAGGAAATCAGAGGGCGAGACGAGCGCCAGGAAGAGGCAGGGAAGGGAGGCCAGGAGGAGGCCGGTGCCGAGGGAAAGGAGCCTGCGGCCCCGTCCCGCCGCCGGAAAGGCAAGCGCCACCGCGAAGATCAGGGGAAAGGGGGCGTAGAGGAGGCGTGTCGAGACCAGCGCCCCCAGGCACAGACCTGCTCCCAACACGCGACGCGGGGTGGGGTCCTGGGCCAGGAGGAACGCCCCCATCGAGAGAAGGATCGTCATCGAGTACGTCTTCAGGCAGGGCATCCACACCAGGAACTGGACGTTCAGCGCCAGGAGCAGCAGGGTCAGCAGTCCTCCCACGCCCCGGTTCCGGGTCAGCACGGCGAAGAGCACGAGCGAACCCGCGGCCATGGCCACAGAGAGAATACGGGTGGCGAGGTACGAGGGACCTGCGAGCGCATAGGGATAGAGCACGTAGGGCATCTGAGGGAAGAAGACATCCCGGTAGGGGACAGCCCCGCCCGCCACGCGGACGGCCGCGTAGTGATAGAGCCCGTCGTCTCCGTCCATGGGCCGGTGCAAGGCCAGCCCGACCCAGGCGATCAGCGCCGCCAGAATGATCCCCACGGCCACGATCCGCGAGGGAGATCGCGGCATGCCGGAGGTCGCCGGATCGCTCATCGCTCCCTCGCCCCTGGGATCGGTCGAATTCCCTGCAGCGACATCAGGTCCGGGTTCACTCGCGCACCCGGTAGACGTAACGGTCCCACTGGTTGAAAATCCTCTCGTAGCCTGCCGAGTCGAGGATGGCGATCAGATGCGCGACCTCCGTGGCCGGTTGGGCCTGCCTTCCGATCTGGACGACGCGGTGGCGGCGCTCCCGGATCCATTGTTCGATGGTCTCCCGCGTCGGAACTCGCGTCGACGGGGCACGGTAGGCGCGCAGCGACTCGAGGCCCGGAGGCAGGCGCATTCCGGCCAAGGCGGCGTAGCCGGGCCAGAAGGCCAGAACCGTGTCTCCGGGGCGGCTGTGCTGCCGGAGCGCGCCGGCAACCGTCTCGACCATCTCCGGAGACATCGAGTGGCTCCGGCTCTCCTGCGCCTCATGTTCCTGGTTCCGATAGGAAAGGAACAACCCCCAGAGAGCCAGTCCCGCAAGGGCCCAGGGTCGCGTCACGGGCATATCCATGGAGGGAATCGCCGTGAGGAGCAGGAAGGGAAGCGCGGGAAGAAGGATCGACGGGGACCTGGGGGCGAGCGCGAAGGCCATGGCTCCGATCGACAAGGTGCAGGCGAGGGCCGCGAGCCCTTCCGGGGTCCGGCGGCGCGCGACCCCGACGGCCGCCAGGATCCACAGGGTGATCCACTGCGGACTCAGGAGGAGCTGCAGGGCGTTCTCGGCGACCTGGGCCGGCCGTGCCCGGGAGGGGACGACGGGGTCCGCCAGTTCGGCGATCCACATGGAGGGGGCGGTCGCCATGAGGAGCACGCAGGGCAGAAGGGTGAGCACCGCCCCGGCGGCGCAATGAAGGGCGGGGCGGCGGTCCTCCCCGCGGAGGCTCGACCAGAGGGCCAGGACCGGGACGAGAGGGAGGCAAGCGGCGTGGGAGCCTGCCGCCACTCCCGCGGCCAGGCCCGCGAGGAAGGCGCGGCCGGAACGTGCGAACAGGTAGGCGCCCGAGGAGGCGAGGAGCGCCAGCGGGTAGGGGGCCACGCTGACGGCCCCGGCGCTGAACGACATGGACGTGGCCAGGAGGAGGACGGCGGCGACGCCGGCCCAGCCGTGAGGCCGCGCGATGCACCCGAACGTCACGAGCGTGCAGGCCCCCAGGAATACCGAGATGAGCCGCGCGGCGATAAGCGAACCGCCCGCGGGCACGTACGCGTAGACCGCGTATGGCATGCCCGGGAGGATGAAATCGCGATACGGAAGTTCGCCCTCGGCGGCGCGCCGCGCGCCGTAGAGGATCGGGCCCTCCGACTCGAGGAGCGAGCCGTGGATGGCCAGGCCCAGGAGGAGGAGCCCTCCCATCCCGACGGCGCCCACCATGGCCAGGGCCTGCGCTTTCGCGGGGACGCTCACGGTCCCCGCTTCCCCGGGAATCCGCCCGCCGTGGGAAGCCCTGGCGTCAAGCCCCGCAGCATCCTTCGGACGCGGTCCATTACCGCGGGTTCTCCATGGGCAATGCTTCCAGTATATCACGGAGGCAGGGGCTTGTCCGCAACCCGGACTGCCGAATTAGGATATAATCCCCTCGATCCCATGGCCGACCCGACCGCGAGCGCCGACCTCCTCTCCGTCGTCGTTCCCGTCTTCAACGAGGCGGAGAATCTCCGCGACCTTCATCGCGAACTGACCTCGTGCCTGAACGCCACCGGGAGCGCCTATGAGATCCTCATGGTGGACGACGGAAGCTCGGACGGCGGCCTCGCCGTGCTGGAGGAACTGGGCCAGCAGGACCCGGCGCTGAGGGTCGTGGTGTTCCGGCGCAATTTCGGCCAGACCGCCGCGCTGGCGGCCGGGATCGCGCATGCACGGGGGAACGTGGTGATCACGATCGACGCCGACCTCCAGAACGACCCGGCCGACATCCCCAGGCTGCTCGAGGTTCTCCGGAAGGGGGCGGACGTGGCCAGCGGGTGCCGGGCCCGTCGCCAGGACGCCTGGCTCACGCGCAAGGTCCCCTCGTGGTTCGCCAACCGCCTCATCTCCTGGGTCACCGGAGTCTCCCTGCGGGACTACGGCTGCACGCTCAAGGCGTACCGCGGCGAGGTGCTCAAGGACGTCCACCTCTACGGCGAGATGCACCGGTTCCTCCCGGCGGTGGTGAGCTGGAGGGGCGCGAAGGTGGTCGAGGTGGACGTGAACCACCGCCCGCGCACGAGGGGCGTGAGCAAGTACGGCCTGGGCCGGATCTTGAGGGTCCTCCTGGACCTGGTGACGGTGAAGTTCCTGGGCTCCTACGCCTCCAAGCCGATCCACTTCTTCGGCGCGTTCGGCCTGGCGGCCCTCTTCGCGGGGGTCGTCGTCATCTCGATCCTCACGTACATGAAGTTCGCCAGGGGCTGGTCCATGATTACGAGCCCGCTGCTCCTGCTGAGCGCCCTCTTCGTGATCATCGGGTTCCAGTCGATCCTGATGGGACTCCTCGCCGAACTCTCGATGCGGACCTACTACGAGGCGCAGCGCAAGCCGCCCTACGTGGTGCGCCGCTTCATCAACATGGACGGGACCCCATGTGCGGGTTCGCGGGAGTAGTCTCGACCGGCCGTCCCCCCGGCCCGCATCTCCTCGAGGCGATGCTCGAGACGGTCCGCCACCGCGGACCTGACGACGGGGGGGTGTGGGCCGAGGCCCCCGCCGCGCTCGGGGCCCGGAGGCTCTCGATCATCGACCTCGCCGGCGGCCATCAACCTCTCTCCGACGAGTCGGGCCGATACTGGATCGCCTACAACGGGGAGGTCTACAACTTCAAGGACCTCCGGGCACGGATGGAGAAGGAGGGGGCCCGGTTCCGCACGGGAACGGACACGGAGGTGGTCGTCGAGTGGTTCGCGCGCCGGGGCGAGGCCGGGATCGCCGATCTGAACGGCATGTTCGCCTTTGCGATCTGGGACCGCCGGGATCGGCGGCTCTGGGTGGTCCGTGACCGCTGCGGCAAGAAGCCGGCGTACTATGCCCTGCTGGAGGACGGGATCGTCTGCGGCTCGGAGCTGCGCACCGTGGCGGCGCATCCCCGCGTGGAGCGGAGGATCGACCGGGCCTCCCTCGCGAAGTTCTTCGCCTACGATTTCGTGCCCTCTCCGGCGACCCCCCTCGCCGGGGTGAAGAAGCTCGAACCCGCCACCTTCCTTCGCTGGGAGGCAGGCCGGGTGTCGACCCACCGGTACTGGACCCCGCCCGGGCCGGGGTCTTCCGGGGTCGATGGGGATGAGCGACTCCTCGAGACCCTGCGCCGGGGCGTGAAGCGCCGGCTCGTGAGCGATGTGCCGCTCGGGGTGCTCCTGAGCGGGGGTATCGACTCCTCAGCCGTGAGCGCGCTCGCGCGCACGGAGGGGGCCCCGCTGCGGAGCTTCTCGATCGCCTTCGACGATCCCTCGTACGACGAGAGCTCCTGGGCGAGGACGGTGGCCGGCCACCTGGGGACGGTCCACACGGTCGAGAGGGTGAGCATGGCCGACGCGGCGGCGGCGGTCCCCGAGGTGCTCTCCCGGATGGACGATCCCCTGGCGGACAGCTCCCTGATCCCGACGTACCTCCTCTCGAAGGCGGCACGGAAGCACGTGACGGTGGTGCTGAGCGGCGACGGCGGCGACGAGCTCTTCGCGGGGTATCCCACGTTCTTCGCGCACCGCGTGGCGGAGCCGCTGGCGAGGCTGCCGGGGGGGTTCTGGCGCGGGGCGGAACGCGTCGCGAACGCGCTCCCGGTCTCGCATGGGTACATGAGCCTGGACTTCGTCGCGGGCCGCTTCATCCGTGGCCTCGGGGTCCCG
>JAHFOZ010000003.1 GCA_023261405.1 Planctomycetota bacterium | reverse complement strand
TTGAACCCCTCGCCCTTCAGCGAGCCGTCGTAGGTGACGAAGACGTGCTGCCAGGTTTCCGGCTTCGCCTGGCCGCCCGTGGTGACCACCTTGATCGCGTCCTGGGGCCACGTGTGGATCAGGTGGGCGCCGAACTCGTTGTTCTGGACGTAGAGGTCCCAACCCCGGTAGGCGTCGTCGTCGTCCATCCGGGCGATGACCGACGCCGCCCCCTGGAAGCCCTTGTGCAGCTTGATCCAGCAGCCAAAGGAGACCTTGCCGTCTTTCTCGAACGCCCCCGCGTCGCCCTGCAGGTCGAGGGGCGACTTCCCGTCGAGCACCAGCGCCTTGCCGTGGCCGGGCCGCTCCTCCCAGTGGATCGGGGCGGCGGCCTTCGCCGTCACCGGCTTTCCGGCGAGCGTGCCCGTGACCCCATCGGCGGGCTGCTCCGCGTCGAGCGGGAGGTGGAAGGCGGGCGGGCCGATCTTGGCGACCTCCGCGTCCCAGTCTTCGGCCTTGGCGGTCTCGAGCCACTTCTCCCACTCCGCGCGGAGGTCCTTGCGCCGGTCGACCGCGGCCTTCTTCGCCCCCTCGGCCTCTTTCGGGATCTCCTCCCAGCGCTTCTCGTCCTCCGGCTTCGGGATCATCATCACGGGCGCGGTGTCGCGCACGTTGCCGTCCAGCGCGCCCTGCGTGGTGTTCCGGAAGAAGGCGCTCAGGGAATAGAAGTCCTTCGTGGTGATGGGATCGAACTTGTGGTCGTGGCAGACGGCGCAGTTGGCCGTGAGCCCGAGCCAGACCGCGGAGGTCGACTCGACGCGCTCGCGGGCGTAGTTGGCGAGGTTTTCCTCGGCGATGGTCCCGCCCTCGTTCGTGGTGATGTTGCATCGGTGGAAGCCGGTGGCGACCCGCTGCTCCTTCGTGGGCTCGGGACGGAGGTCGCCGGCAAGCTGGTCCACGGTGAACTGGTCGAACGGCTGGTTCGCGTTGAAGGCGTTCACCACCCAGTCGCGGTAGGGCCAGATGTCGCGGAAGTTGTCGAAGTGGAGGCCGTGCGTGTCGGCGTAGCGGGCGGCGTCCAGCCAGTACCGCGCGCGGTGCTCGCCGTAGCGGGGCGAGGCCAGCCAGCGGTCCACGAGCTTCTCGACCGCGTCGGCGGACCGGTCCGCGACGAACGCCTCGACCTCGTCCGGATCGGGCGGGAGGCCCGTGAGGTCGAGCGAGAGGCGCCGCGCCAGCGTGCGGCGGTCGGCCTCGGGGGCGGGCTTGAGACCCTCGGCCTCGAGGCGCGCGAGCACGAAGCGGTCGACCGCGTTCCGCACCCACGAGGCGTCCTTCACGGCGGGCGGCGCGGGCCGCTCGGGCTTGATCAACGACCAGTGGGCCTCCCACGGGGCGCCCTGGGCGATCCATCTCTTGAGGAACTCCTTCTCCGCCGGCTTGAGCGTCTTTTTCGACTTGGTCGGAGGCATGACCTCTTCGGGATCGTTGTGGGTGATGCGCTGGTAAAGCGGGCTCGCCTCCGCCTTTCCACGAACGACGGTGGGGCCGCCCTCCCGGTCTCCGAAGAAGCCTTCCTCGCGGTCGAGGCGCAGCTTCGCCTTGCGGGAGCCCGGGTCGGGTCCGTGGCACGCGAAGCAGTTGGCCGCGAGGATGGGGCGGATGTCGCGGTTGAAGCGGACGGGGTCTTGCGGATCTCCGGCGCCGGGCGCGGGGCGGCCCGTGGCCAGGAGGACGAGGATGAGCGCGGCACAGCGGATCGGCAGCATCGCCCGAGGACTCCGAAAGGAGGTCTGGTACTTTATACCAATTACCCCCCCGGATGTGAACGGGTACGCGGGGAAGGCGGGGTACGATCGGGCGCCGGCCGCACGCAGGGACCCGGCGGCGGTGTCTCTTCTCATGGCATGAACAGCCTGCACGCGATCCTTGCGGCCTTCCTCCTCGCCCAGGCGCGTCCGCCCGAGCCCTCCTATGCGATCGTCGTCTCGAAGGCCACACAGGCGGCGTGGACCGGCGTGGTGGAGGCCCTTCGCGCGAAGCACGGCGGCGCCGCGGTCGTGACCTGGGAGAAGGGGGTCGAGGAGGCCCGCGCCGAGCTGTCCCGCGTGGCCCCCCGCTACGCCTGCTTCGTCGCCCGTCCGGAGGAGGCCGACAGGCCTTTCGTCGTTGCCGTCCATCGCCTGACGAGGGCCCTCGACGACGATCCTTACGGGGACTGCCTCTGGGGGATCCTTACGGGCTACGACGCCGCGGACGCGAAGCGCATCGCGGAGCGGAAGGAGCCCCTCCGCGTCCGGCGAGCGCTGGCGGGGACGGGCGTGCCGCTCGAGATCTTCGCCGAGGGCGCGTGGTACTCCGAGGGGGAGAAGAACGTCTGCTGGAGGAAGGAAAAGGGCGGGCTGCCGGAGAAGAAGGCCTGCCCCGACGACAGCACGCAGGCGATCGTCGAGGAGCTCAACCGCGGCTGCGATCTCTTCCAGACAAGCGGCCATGCCACGGAGCGAGACTGGCAGATCGGTTACTCGTATCCGAACGGCCAGTTCCGCTGCGCGGAGGGGAAGCTCTTCGGCCTCGACCTTCGCGGCGGGCGCCATCCCATCGCCTCGCCCTCCCCGAAAGTCTACAGCGCCCTCGGCAACTGCCTCATGGGGCGCATCCCCGACCGCGACGCGATGGCCCTGGCCTGGATGCACACGGGGGGCGTCCACCAGATGGTGGGCTACACGGTGTCGACGTGGTTCGGCTACGGCGGCTGGGGCGTGCATGACTACTTCATGACGGGCGCCCACACCTACGCGGAGAGTTTCTTCCTGAACAACCAGGCGCTCGTCTGGCAGCTCGAGTCGCGCTTCCCCAAACACGCCCGGGTGGACCTCGACGAGTTCGGGATCGAGTCCGACCCCAACCTGCTGCCCGCCCTGGCGCGCAAGCACGGGATCCGCGAGAAGGACGCCCTCGGCCTCCTCTGGGACCGCGACACCGTGGCTTTCTATGGAGACCCCGCCTGGGAGGCCCGCCTCGACCGCCAGGGCGACGCGCCCTTCCCGCTCACGCTCACCGAGAAGGACGGGGTGTTCACGCTCGAGGGTGCCGCCCGCGCCGACGGCTCCTGGGGCCGCCCCCCGGCGCTGCTCCTCCCGCGCCGTGTCGGGAAGGTGGAACTCCTCGAAGGCGTGGCGATCGTCTCCGACCCCTTCGTCCTCGTCCCCCGCACAGGGGCCTACAAGAAGGGCGACCTGCTCCGCGTCCGCTTCCGCGCGGCGCGCTGAGTCGCACGGGCACGGGGCGGTCCTTCCGTCCAGTATACTGATGCTCTCGATGGCCCTTGGCGCCTTGCTTGCGCTCCAAGCCGAGGCGCTCCCGACCGAGGAGTTGATCCGCATCTTCCGCGGCGCCGACGAGGTCGCGGCCACACGCGCGCGGAAGGCCCTCGCCGGAAGGGGCGACCAGGCCCTCCTTCCGCTGGCGCAGACGCGCGCCCGGCTCAAAGACTCCTCCCGGAACGAAGCGCTGGCCGACCTTGCGTTCCAGCTGAAGAGCGCGATCCAGCCCAAGGAGGCCGAATCCACGTTCGAGAAGCTGGGCACCCTCAAGATGTCGATCGACATGCAGGATGCGCCCGTAAGCGCGGTCCTCGATTACTTGCGGGAGATCTCCGGCCTCAATATCGTCCTGGATCCAGCGCCCCGTCGCGATCCGGCCGCGGTCAGCCTCAGGAAGGCCGACGTCCCGGTGCGGCGGGTTCTGGACGACTTGTTCCTGCAGTCCGGCCTCGACTACGACCAACGCTTCGGCGTGCTCTTCCTGGCCGCCCCGGAGCGCCTGTGGCCGGCCGCGAAGAAGGAACCGTCCGGCCCGCCCAGCGAGGAAGACAAGAAGCGGGCCCGGGAGCACGTCGCCGCCCTCGGGGCCGAGTCGCCCGAGAAGCGCGACCAGGCCGCCGCCGAGCTCCGCAAGCTCGGGAGGGGCGTGGTCCCGCTCCTCGAGGAGGCCGCCGAGTCGAAGGACGCCGAGGTGGCGGCGCGCGCGGCCGCCCTCCTGGATGAGATCCGGCGCCCCCCCCGAACCTGGGGATCGATCCCCCTCGCCGGACACTGGAGAAGCCAGGAGCTGGCGAGTCTTGGTGCGGCTGCCTCCCGAAAGCTCCAGACGATGAAGATCGATCTGGCCTTCGAGGATACCTCGCCGGCGGACATGCTCGAATTCATCCGCGAGTTCACGGATCTCAAGATCACCGGGGG
The DNA here is from genome assembly GCA_023261405.1 of Planctomycetota bacterium. GTDB lineage: Bacteria > Planctomycetota > MHYJ01 > MHYJ01 > JACPRB01 > JACQFK01. Next base: position 29,163 of record JAHFOZ010000003.1, on the reverse strand, counting down.
GCGCTGGGCCGGGCCGATCACGTTCAAGGTCAAAGATCTCACGCTCGGGGACGTCCTGGAGCTCCTCACGCTCCCCCACGGGCTTGACATCAAGATCGAAGCGGGAGGGCTCGAGATCTTCCAGTCGAAATAGCCTCAGGGCCGAGTCGCTCGGATGAGCTCGATCGCCGCGTCCGCCAGGCGGTCGCCCGCGTCGGGGGCCATGCAGCTCGGCGGGCCGAACGTGGCTTCGTAGCCGCCGCGCTTGAAGCCTTCGACGTGCGGAAGGTACCCGAGCATCCCGTTCGCATAGCAGACCACAAAGGTCCGCTCGGGCGAGGTCTCCTCCTTGATGCGGAGCCCGTGCTCCGCAAAGCTCTCCGAGGGCTGCGCGGCGAAGGCCACGTCGTCGAGGCGGAAGACCTGCACCTCGGCGGGCTCGACCCCGTTTTTCTTCTTGATCCCCTCGAGCAGCTCGGCGATCTTCCGGTCGTAGTAGCCCTTCTCGCCGAAGCGCTGCGCGCCCTTCGCGGTCCCCTGGAGGTCCGCCTCGGTCGGCATCCGGTAGGGGATCTCCAGCGTCTTCGAGCGGGCGCTGATCCGCGACGGCGCCTTCCACTTGATCTTCCCGATCGCCTTCTCCGCGTCGTCCGCGAGGCGCTGCCCGATCTCCTCCAGGGTCTTCTCCGGGAATCCCCGCGGGTCCTGGTGGTGCATGTTGCCGGCCGCGCCCTGCAGGAAGAGCGTGACCGGGACGCCCTTCTCCTTGAGCGCCCGCGCCACCGCGCCCGGGTAGCCCCCGCTCAGGATGCACTTCGCCCAGTAGTGCCCCGGGTGGCAGGCGAAGTTGACGATGGCCCCCGCGATCTTCCCGTCCTTCCCTCGCACGGCGTAGACGGCCACCTCGGGGTCGATCGGCCCCTCGAAGCGCAGCGCGTCCGGGCTCTTGAACGAGCCGTGGGTGCGCACGGTGCCGTCGCGCATGACGATGCGCCGGTTGAACGAGACCTCCCACTCGAAGACGCTCGCGGCCCCCGCCTGCGCCTCCTGCCGGGCCTCGAGCGCCTTGCCGAAGACCGCCGAGGCTTTCTCGACCATGGAAGCGACCCAGGCCTGGTCGCGCGGCAGGGCCTCGTCGATCACGGCAGGGCCCGCGTGGTTGTGCGTGGCCGTCACCATCACACGCGCCGCCGGCGTGCCGTGGTCCGCGGCGATTCTCGTCCGGATCGCGGCGGTGTCCTCCGCGGAGATGCAGGCGAGGTCGAGCTGGATGAAGCCCACGAGCTCGGCGCCCCTCTCGAAGACCGCCGCGCGCGCGAAGAGCGGGTCGACGACCTTCTCGGCCCTCTGCTTCGCGTTGGCGCCCTGCATGGGGATGCCGATCGGCGGGGTGATGTCACTCTCCGCGAACCCGGCGCGGAAGGCGGAAGCCTCCTGCTTGCCCTGAGCGGAGTCGAAGGGGGTCGCGGCGGCCAGGAGGAGGAATGCGCCGAGGATCGACATTCGCCCCATGGGACCTCCTGCTCTTCCCCTTCTCTTGTCCGGGAGGGAAGGTTCCGCGTGTACTATCAGGAAGACGGATCTACGGAGGATGCGATGAATCACGCCGTGTTGGGGATCGCCGTCCTGATCGTGACGCAGGCCCTCGGGCTCGCCCCGAGGCAGGACAACACGCTCACGGAGGAGGAGAAGAAGGCCGGGTGGAAGCTCTTGTTCGACGGGAAGACCACCGACGGCTGGCGCGGATACAAGATGGAAAAGATCCCCCCCGGCTGGCAGGCCGTGGACGGCGTCCTGGCGCGGGTCGCGGGAGGCACGGGCGGCAAGGGGGCCGGCGGGGGCGACGACATTGTCACCGTGGACGAGTACGACAACTTCGAGCTCTCCCTGGAATGGAAGATCGCCAAGGGCGGAAACGCGGGGGTCCTCTACCGCGTGGTCGAGAAGGCGGCCACGAGCTGGCACGAGGCCCCCGAGATGCAGGTGCTGGACAACGCGAAGTACCCGGCGCGCGACAAGCGGGAGCTCGCGGGCGCCTGCTACGGCCTCTACGCCCCCTCGAAGGACCTGACGCGCCCGGCGGGGGAATGGAACAAGGTGCGCCTCCTGGCGGACGGCAACCGCGTGGAGCACTGGATGAACGGCGAGAAGATCGTCGAGTACGAGATCGGCAGCGAGGACTGGAACGCTAAGGTGGCCGCGAGCAAGTTCAAGGACAAGCCGCTCTTCGCCAAGGCCTCGAAGGGCCGGATCTGCCTCCAGGACCACTCCGACCGCGGCGAGTACCGCAACCTCAAGATCCGTATACTGATAAAGTAAACCCTTTACTTTATCACATAAAGGACGGAGGCGCCGAAGCGGGTGGCGTCGACGCGATCCTCGGAGTCGAACGAGAGGGGGAGGTCCACCGCGAACGCACGGCTCTCCCCCGGCCGAAGCGGCGCCGCGTGCGGCCCGGGATGGGCGCTGTTGGCGAGCACCGGGAAGCAGACGTTGAACGTCGCGCGGCGGGTCTGGGTCGACGTCGTGTCCTCCAGATGTGGGCGCCCCTGCGGGTCCAGGTAGAAGACCTTGAGGGCGAGCTCCTCCAGCGGCCGGTCGCCACCGTTGCGGACGGTGCCGGTCACGCGGCTGAAGTGCATGGCGGACCCGGCGACCTTCGCCACGCGCTCGCGGCCGGCGAGGCCGCTGATCTCGATTTTCCGGGCACAGGCCGCGCGCTCTTCAGGTCCGGAGGCCTCGGGCACGCGGACGACCCGGAACCCCTGCGAGTACCCGTCGCGAAACCACCAGACGCTGAACGGCCGGTTCGGGTCGGCTTCGGACCATTCGGGAAGGGCGGTCTTCCGACTCGAGGCCTTGAGGTCCGAGGGCGGCGAGTTCCAGGCGCCCCCGCGGAGGACCGGCTCGAAGTCCGGCGGGCGCTGCGGCTCCAGGCAGTACTCCCAGGCGTTGCCCAGCATGTCGCGGAGGCCGAGGGCGTCGGGCCTGCCCTCGCCCGCCGCGTGCGTCCGCCCGCCGCTGTTGCCGCGATGCCATCCCTCCCCTTCGCCCCCCGCACGGCAGGCCACTTCCCACTCGGCCTCCGTGGGGAGGCGGAAGATCATCCCGGTGCGGCGCGAGAGCCACTCGCAATACGCCAGCGCCGAGTGGAAGCGGAGGTTCGTCACGGGCCGCCCGGGCTCCATGAAGTCGGGCGGGAGGCCGCTGAGCATCAGGTAGCTCTTCCCGCTGGAGGGCCTGGTGACCCCGTCTTCCTCCTCCTGCCCGGGGAACTCGAAGAAGTAGTCGAAGTCCGCCCAGGTGACCTCGCGCGTCGAAATCCAGAACGGCCGGACCCGGACTTCACCGTCCTCCCCTCTCGCGAAGCGGCCCCCCGGAACGCGGACCATCTCCATCCGGATCCCCGTCCCCGGCACGGCGAAAATCTCCGCCGCAGGGCCGGGAAGGGCGGTGCAACCGCACAGGCAGACCAGCAGCAGCGTCACGTCCCGCACCTCGACATTCCACCATAGCGGTCCCGCCTCTACAAGGGAGGCCTGCGCCCCGATCGCCGAGCACTTTCAAGCCCGGGCGGGCGCCTGAGCGGTCGCTTCCGGAGGATCATCGCCAACGGCGGGATCATCCCCTGATGCCGAGCGCCGCCAACAGATGCCGGGCGGTGGAGACGAAGCTGTCCGGGTCTTCGTAGATGCGTGCGATGAGCATCGCGCCTTCGAGACCGTCGAGAAGGACGCGCGCCTCCCCCTCGGGGCTTCCGTCGAACTTCAGCGCGCGCGTCCGGCGCCCGGCGGACAGGACCCGCGAGAGCCACCGTTCGTTGGTGTCGAAGAACCGCCGCACCTCGTCCCGGATGCCCTTGGGGAGGGTGCTGAAGTCCGCGGCGAGCATCCCGCAGAGACACATGCGCCCGCCGTCCCGGAGGACGCCCTCATAGAGAGCCGCATACGCCTGGAGCCTCCGCCCGGGGGCCTGCACCCGGGTTTCGATCCCCGCCAGCGCGCCCCGAAAGCGGTCGTGGTAGCGGACCATGAGTCGCCGCCCGAGGTCGCCCTTCGTGGCGAAGTGGTGATGGAGGCTCGCCTTCCGGATCCCGAGCTGCTCCGCGATATCCGCGTAGCTGAAGTCGTTGAAGCCGCGCGTCTGGACGAGGCGCTCGGCGAGATCGAGGATGCGGTCGGCGGTTCCGGCGGGCGCGGATCGGGGCATGCCCTACTCTAGCATCCGGAGGCGCGGGATTCCAGATTCTCTTGACATCCTACCTACTAGTAGGTAGACTCCCGGGATCTATTGAAAGGGAGGAAAAGATGAGCCTTCACCGCGCGATGTTCGCCGCCCTCGCCCTGGCCGCCGCCGGCTGCGCCTCGAAATCCGGGCCCGCGCCCGCCGCGGAAGCCCCCGCCTTCACCCTGAAGGGATCCCGGATCATCGGCTGCTGCTGCGCGGCCCCCTGCCCCTGCCGCATCAACAAGAAGCCCATGCAGTGCCATGGGTGCGACCACACGGACGCCGTCCGCATCGAGTCCGGCCACGTCGGCAAGACCTCCATGGCCGGACTTGCCTGGGTCGTCGCCGGCCGCGGCTTCGGCGAGAAGACCGACGCCAACTGGGTCGTCGTCTACCTCGACGACAAAGCCACCCCCGAACAGGAGAAGGCCCTGGGTGACATGCTCTCGGGCGACCTCAAGGCGTGGGGGTCCAAGGCCAAACACCTGGCCGGAGAGTTCAAGGGATTCAAGCGCGTCCCGATCACGTACACCGTCTCCGCCGACCGCCGCGAGTACGGCGCGGTCATCCCCGGCATCCTCGAGCTCAAGACCCGCGCGCACGTCAATCCCGGCCATACCGAGCCCGTCGTCTCCACCGGGATCCTCGACGCCTTCGGCGACCGGTTCATCCACGCCGACTGCCTCTCCCACAAGTACAAGGACGCCGCGCTCGGGTACAGCTGGGACCTCAGCGGACGGCAGGCCAACTTCGCCGAGTTTACGCTGACCCCCGAGCGCGTCGCCCGGGGCGCCATCGGCTGGGGCTGCTGGACCGCCCACTCCGAGTACAACGACCACGAAAAGTACCAGGAGCAGTTGATCGGACACGACCCCAAGTAAACCGGAATTTTCCCCTCCCGGCTCCCCGCGAAGGCTGCCGGGAGGGGCTCCGCTCCGTCGGATTCACCGTCACCTTTCAGAGCCCTGCCGCAGGGGAAGATGGATGGTGACGACGAGCCTCCTCCTGGCGGCCGCGCTGGCGCAACTCATCGAACCGGTGAAGTGGCACGCCTCCGTGGAGGAGGCCCGACAGACTGCGGTCCACGAAAAGAAGCTCCTCTTCGTCTATCACCTCGTGGGCGACCTCGACCAGGAGAAGTGCTGAGGGGCCGCGCAGGCGATGAGGACCGTGACGTTCTCCGACCCGGCGATCCGGAAAGACCTCGCGGCCCGCTTCGCCTGCGTGTGGATCAACAAGAGGCCAGGAGAGACGTTCGAGAAGCACAAGCCGCTCCCGGAGGCCCAGTGCCGGACCCTCCCCGTCGGGGCGGGGACGTCGAACGTCACGTCGATCTTCGCCCTGGCCGACGGGACCGTGCTCAACGCCGTCCCGGGCCACCTGGACCCGGGGAGATTCCGGGAGGAGATGGAGCTCGCGTTCGAGGTCGACCGATGGGGCTTCGAGGTCTATCCGGAACTCCACCGGAGACGCGCCGCGACCTTGGACCCGCCGCGGAAGTCGAAGGGAACCGTGAAGATGCTCCCCCGGATCGGAACCTCTTGGAGTCGCCCCGAGGCACACCGGAAACTGGCCGGCGCGGGACTCCTCCGGCTGGAGCAGGTGACGTACCGGTACTTCGACGAGCTCGTGCCCAGGATGATCGAGTGCGGCACGGGCGGCTCGAAGCGCTGAAGGCTACCACATCTCCGTCAGGATCCGGTCGGGTGTGAAGCCGAGCTGATCGAGAAGCCCGGGCAGCTTCCGGCGGGGATGGCCGCACCACTGCTCGCAGAACCCGGGCTGCTTCGTCTTCGCCCCGTCCGGCCCTACGGACTCGCGCGGCCGGTTGGGTCCGCAGACGAGCGCCAGGTCGGCGGCCCCGTCCAGCCAGCCCTTCATCTCGCCCCGGAGGAGTTCCACCGAGACATGCTCGCCGGAGGTGACCGAGAGGACGTGGCGGACGCGGAGCCGGTCCGCGTGGCGCTCGAGAAGCGCGGGCCATTCGGCCGCAAAGAAGACATCCGCCGCCGTGCGGTTCTGGAGCACGAGGAGATGTCGCTGGGGCCATCCGCGCGCGAGGGCGTGGCGGATCATGCCGCGGTTCGGCGCCACGCCGCTCCCGGCGCAGAGGTGCAGGAAGCCCGCCACGGCGGGCGGCGACTCGGGAAGTCCGTAGCGGCCGGCCGGACCCGTGAGCGCGAGCTTCTGCCCCGCCTTCACGCGCCGCACCAGGAAAGGCGTCAGGAGCGGGGGATAGGCGCCCTTCCGATCCTCCTTGATGGAGATCTCGAGGAACCCCGGCTCGAGCGCGTCGGAGCTCAGGGAAAAGCCGCGCGGCGATTCGGGCATCCCCTTGGCGGCCTCGAGCGTCGCGATCTCGCCAGCGAGCTCCGGGAATTGATGCGGATCGATCTCGATGTACTGCCCGGGCCGGTACGGGAATGCGGCTCCGCCCAGATCGAGGCGGAGCGTCACGGCGTCGTCCGTCTCCCGACGGATCTCCGCGACGGTGACGACCACGTCCGCCATGGAGGCGGCCCTACATCCGGTGGTCGGCCGGCTTCACGCCCTTCTTGAAGCCGTTGAACTTGAAGGGGCTCGGGGCGAACTCGCCGACGATGTCCACCTTCGCGCGGTCCGGGATCTGGCCCTCCATCCCGAGACCCCAGAAGGAGGCGTTGACCAGCAGCCGCCGGAAGCCCTCGTTCTGCAGGTCCTGGGAGGAGCCCATTGTGGTCGTGAAGACCCGGCTGGCCTTCCCCTCCGCCCCCTTGTAGGACTTGGTCCAGGCGAGCGGCATCATCGGGTCGTTCTTCTTCCCCTCGACCGGCTTGTCCTCGGGCTTCATGCCCTGGAGCACCTGGCCCATCACGACGGGCGTGCAATCGGCGGCGAGCGGGAGCTTCACGGTGTAGACGTCCGTGGGCCCCCAGATGTCCTCGCAGCCCTTCAGGATCGGGTTCTTCTCCTGTCCCGGCGCGATCAGCCCGCGGCAGCTCTCCTTGCCGTGGGCCCCGTGGTGGTTGACCCAGGTCTCGCCCAGGACCTGCTTCCCGAACCCGTCCTGCCAGCCCTCGATCTTCGCGTTGAAGCTCCACTTGGCGTAGGGGTGGTCCTTCGCGTAGTTGAAGGCGTGCGTCGAGGTGCGAAGCCCCATCACCGGCTTCCCCGCGTTCACGTAGTCTTCAATGAACTTCGCCTGCTCCGCCGGGAGCTTGCGGAAGCGGAGGAAGAGGATCATCAGGTCCGCCGTCTTGAGCGCCTCCAGGCCGGGGATGTTGTCGCCCGTGTTCGGGTCGATCTCGCCCGTCTCCTTCTTGATCGCGAAGAGGACCGTGCACTTGAACCCGTGGTGCTTCGCGAGGACCTTCCCGAGCTGCGGGAGCGTCTCCTCCGAGCGGTACTCCTCGTCCCCGCTCACGAGGACCACATGCTTCCCCTTGCCGGGGCCTTCGCCGCCCTCGTACACCACCCACGGGTCGTCCGCGGGCCGCGCGGCCAGGCAGGACAGCGTCACGGCGACGACGGCACCCCAGCGAGTCAGGTTCATGCGTTCCCTCATGGTGTTTCTACGCCAGAAGACCCTTCACGACCTGCCCGTGCACGTCCGTCAGGCGGTAATCGCGGCCCTGGAATCGGTACGTCAGCCGCTCGTGGTTCATCCCCAGCAGATGAAGGATCGTCGCCTGCAAGTCGTGGACGTGCACCTTGTCCTTCACGATCGAGAAGCCCAGCTCGTCCGACTCGCCGTGCGTGATGCCGCCCTTCACCCCTCCGCCCGCCAGGAAGATCGAGAAGCAGTCGGGGTAGTGGTCGCGGCCCAGCACCGCTCCCTTCGCGGTCCGCCCCTCGCGGAACGGCGTGCGGCCGAACTCGCCGCCCCAGATGACGAGCGTCTCGTCGAGCAGGCCGCGCGCCCGGAGGTCGCGGATCAGCGCCGCCACCGGCACGTCCATCGTGCGGCACTTGTTCGTGAGGCCGTCCCGGATGTCCTCGCCGGGGTTCGTCCCGTGGAAGTCCCAGCCCCAGTCGAAGAGCTGCACGAAGCGCACGCCCTTCTCCACGAGCCGCCGCGCGAGGAGGATGTTGTTCGCCAGGCTCCCCGCCCCCGGCTTCGCGCCGTAGGCCTCGAGGACCTCCTTGGGCTCCTTGGTGATGTCCATCACCTCCGGGACCGAGGCCTGCATCCGGTAGGCCATCTCGTACTGCGCGATGCGCGTCAGCGTCTCGGGGTTTCCCAGCTCCTTCGCCTGCATCTCGTTCAAATCCTTGAGCGCGTCCAGGCTCAGCCGCCGCATGGAGCGGTCCATCCCCGCGGGGTCCGACACATAGAGCACCGGGTCTCCCTGAGAGCGGCACTGCACGCCCTGATAGACCGAGGGGAGGAAGCCGCTCGCCCAGTCCTGCTTCCCGGCGCTCGGGTTCGAGCCGCTCGAGATGAGCACCACGAAGCCCGGCAGGTCCTGGTTCACCGATCCGAGGCCGTAGGTGACCCAGGCCCCCATGGAGGGCCGACCCTGGTTGGGCGAGCCCGTGTAGAGGAGCATCTCCGCCGGCCCGTGGTTGAACTGGTCCGTGTTCATGGAGCGGATCACGGCGATCTCGTCGGCCACCCCGGCGATGTTGGGGATCGCGTCGGAGATCCACGTGCCGCCCCTGCCGTGCTGCGCCCACTTGCGGGGCGAGCCCAGGAGCTTCGGCACGCCGCTCGTGAACGCGAAGCGGCGGCCCTTGAGGAACTCGTCGGGGCAGTTCTGGTCGGTCCGCTTCACGAGCTCGGGCTTGTAGTCGAAGAGGTCGAGGTGCGGCGGCGAGCCCGCCATGTGGATGTAGATGACGTTCTTCGCCTTCGCCTTGAAGTGCGACGCGCGGGGCGCCAGGGGGTTCGTCTCGTCGCGCCCCAGGAGGTCGCGACCGAGCAGCGACGCCAGCGCCATCCCGCCGATCCCCGCGGGGCCGGCCCTGAGGAACTGGCGGCGCGTGACGCCCAGCAGCCGTTCGTGGTGGAGATCCATCCGCTCACCTCTTGAGGAACATTTCGTCCAGGTTCAGGAGCACGTTGCCCGCCACCGTCCAGGCGGCCAGCTCGGCGAGGTCCGCCCCCGCGGGCACCGGGCCCAGCGGTTCCGTGGCCATCGACTTCGCCTTCGCGGCGTCCTTGGCGTAGCGCCCGCGGGCCTCCTCGACGAGCGCCGTCAGCCGGTCAAGCTCGATGTCGCGCGCCGGGCGCGAGAGGCAGCGCCGCACGGCGTAGCCCGCGCGCTCGCGGGTCGAGGCGCCGCCCTCGGCCACGATCTTCCGCGCCAGGCCCTGCGCCGCCTCGACGTACACCGGGTCGTTCAGCGTGACGAGGGCCTGGAGCGGCGTGTTCGTCGGGATGCGGCGCACCGAGCAGACGTTGCCGTCGGGCGCGTCGAACGTGGCCATCGAGGGATAGGTGACCGAGCGGCGCCAGAAGATGTAGAGGCCGCGGCGGTACTTGTCCTCGCCCGTGCTCGTCTGCCAGTCGAGCGACCCGGAGAATGCCGCGCTCAGGCCGATCCTCGGCTGCGGCGGGTAGACCGAGGGCCCGAACATCTTGCGGCTCAGGAGCCCGCCCGCGGCGAGCGCCTGGTCGCGCACGGCCTCGGCCGAGAGGCGGAACCGCGGGCCGCGCGCCAGGAGCCGGTTCGCCGGGTCCTTCCCGACGAGCTCGGGCGTAAGATTCGAGCCCTGCCGGTAGGTCGCGGACGTGACCAGGAGCTTGAGGAGCTTCTTCAGGTCCCACTTCTCGCGGACGAGCTCCGTCGCCAACCAGTCGAGCAGCTCGGGGTGCGACGGCGGCTCGCCGCGCACGCCGAAGTCCTCGCTCGTGGAGACGAGTCCGGTCCCGAAGAGCTGCTCCCAGTGCCGGTTCACCACGACGCGCGCCGTGAGCGGGTTGTCCGGGTGGACGAGCCACTTCGCCAGCGCGAGGCGGCTCTTCGGCTCGCCCTCGGGCATCGGGTGGAAGACCGCGGGCACGCCCTCGGAGACCTCCTTCTCCTTGACGAGGAAGTTGCCGCGCACCTGGATCTGCGTCTTCCGGCGGCGCGCCGCGGGCAGCTCGCGCAGCACCGGGACCGTCATCGCCGCCTTCTGGCCCTCGAGGTCCTTGCGGACCTGGGCGAGGCGGGCGCGCTCCGTCGCGCGCTCGGGGGCGATCGACCGGTAGTACGTCTCGACCTTCGCCGCTTCGTCCTTCGACCTCTCGGCCTTCCCCAGGATCGCCTGCACGTCCGCGGGCAGGTCGGCCTGGGCCGCGGGGTCCGCGGTCGCCGAGACCCGGAACCTCCCCAGCGCGGCGCCCGAGGCGTGCTCCAGCGTCAGCCCCAGGACCGTCCCCGCCTCGAGGGCGAGGGGCTTCTCGAGGATGATCACGGCCTCGTGCGGTTTCCCCGCCGCGCCCGACCAGCCCTGGGTCTTCGGGTCGGCGTTGGCCACCAGCGCGGCCGCCCCGCCCTCCCCGTGCGCCGAACGGAGCGCGATGGCGCGCGTGCCGTCGACCGGCCACTCCACCTTGGGGTTGGGCGCCTTGTCGAACTTCCGCTCGTCCACCCCCTTGCGGTCCTTGTCGAGCAGCTTCACCCTGAAGCCCTTGAGTCGCTCGGAGGTGCCGCCGTCGGTGCGGTTCCAGATCACGATCCTCTCGATCGGCACGGGCTTCCCGAGATCGACCTCCCACCACGGGTTGTCCTCGCCGCCGGCGGTGTGGGTCACGGAGTTGGCCGCGTGGTAGTCGCCGTTGGTCACGCCGTCGATGGCCCGGGAGGCGACGCCCTCGAAGCCGGTGCTCGACTGGCTCGCCTTCCCCTTGAGCGCGACGTTCGCGCCGCCGCTCAGGACCTGGACCTCGGCGAGCGAGAGGTACGGCTGGCCCGGGAGCTCCACGCGCACGAAGCGGGCCTCGAGCGACTTGCCGTCCTTCGGGACGAGGGAGACCGCGACCCGCGACAGGAGGAAGTCGCCCTTGGCGCCGCGGCCCGGCCCGGAGGCGGGGAGCGAAGGGTCGGGCAGGGCCTCGAGCCTGAGCGCGGCGATCGATTTCGCGTCCGTCGTGACGTGCAGCGTGTAGGTGTCCTTCGCCGGCGTGCCTCCGCTCGCAAGGATGGAGGCGTCCCCCTGGAGCGCGAGCGCGGCTCCGGAGGCGCTCTTGAGCTCGGCGGGCCTGAGCGCGGTCCACGCCACGGGCTTCCGGAAACCCTCCTCCCACTTCTTCCGGCCCGCCTCGAGCTCGGGAGAGGGCTGGGCGAGGACGGTTTCCAGCCGGGCGATCTCGTCCAGCCAGCCCTGCTTCTGCTTTTTCTGCTCCTCGCTGAACATCATCAGGAGGGGCTTGTCGTCGGGCTGGTCGTTGTCCTCGGTCTGGTTGAAGAAGGCGAAGAGACGGAAGAACTCCTCCTGCGAGAACGGGTCGAACTTGTGGTCGTGGCACTGCGCGCAGTTGAACGAGACGCCCATCCAGACCGCCATCGTGGTGTTCACGCGGTCGATGATCGCGAAGTTGCGGAACTCCTCGTCGTCGGTGCCGCCCTCGGTCTGGGTGAGCGTGTTGCGGTGGAAGCCGGTGGCCTGGACCTGGGAGTCCGTTGCGTTCGGGAGGAGGTCGCCGGCGAGCTGCTCGATCGTGAAGCGGTCGAAGGGCATGTTCTCGTTGAGCGCGCGGATCACCCAGTCGCGGAAGGCCCAGATGACGCGGGGGCGGTCCTCGGTGTAGCCCTGCGAATCGGCGTAGCGGGCGAGGTCGAGCCAGACGCGGCCCCATCGCTCGCCGTAGGCGGGCGAGGCGAGGAGGCGGTCGACGCAGGTCTCGTAGGCGTCGGGGGCCTTGTCGTTCACGAAACGGTCCACGTCCTCGATCGCAGGGGGCAGCCCGGTGAGGTCGAGCGAGAGGCGCCGCGCGAGGGCGTGGCGGTCGGCCTCGGGGGAGGGCTTGAGCCCCTCCCTCTCGAGGCGGGCGAGGATGAAGCGGTCGACGTCGTTGCGGGCCCACTTCGCGTCTTTCACGGCAGGCGGCGCGGGACGCTCGGGCCTGGCGAACGACCAGTGCTTCGCGTAGGGGGCGCCCTCCTCGATCCAGCGCTTGAGGAGGTCCACCTGGACCTTCGTGAGCTTCTTCCCCGTCTTGGCCGGGGGCATCACGTCCTCTGGATCGGCGGCGGTGATGCGCTGGTAGAGGGCGCTCTTGGCGGGCTGGCCCGGGACGATGGCCCGGACGCCCTCCCCCAGGTCGGCCATGGCGGAGTCCCGCGAGTCGAGGCGCAGGTCGGCCTTGCGCGCTTTCGCGTCGGGCCCGTGGCAGAGGAGGCAGTTGTTGGCGAGGATGGGGCGGATGTCGCGGGTGAAGTCGACCTTGCCGGCGTCTTTCGGCCCGGCTTGTCCGGATGCAGGCCCGAGGGCCAGGAGGAGCGCGCCGAGGGTGATGGACGCCAGACGCAGCACGTGAAGTTCCTTTCGCAGTACTTCGACTCGCAAGTTCGTGACCCGTTGGCCGCAGGAGGCACAACTGGCCCCGAACTTCTGCGGCTCAGTACCCAGGCCGGCCGGAGGATACCCCGCCCCGGAGCCTACTTACCTATATTACAGGAAGAGGGTGCCCCGTTTCACGGGTGGCGAAGCTTCACGGGTGCAGATCCGGCGCCCGTGCAAGCTACCTCACGACCTTGAGTTCGCGGGGTGTTCGTGATTTCGTATTCAACCGGGATGCCGGCAGCAGAACACCCCGAGCTGTGGGAATCCGCCGAAAGACCCTACCTGCCTCCCCCGGCCCCCCGGCAGTTCCGAATTTCCCTACCCCCCCGCCCCCCGGCAGGTAAACAGCCGGTATCTTCACTCTTTTCGGGGTGGGCACCATGATGCGATCCTTCCGGCTTGCCTTGGGCGCAACCGCCGCGCTCGCGCTTCTCGCCGCGACGCAGGAGGCGAAGAAGCCCGACCCGGGCAAGGTGAGCTACGATAAGAAGATCCGGCCCATCCTTCAAGCCCAGTGCTTCGGCTGCCATCAGCCCGCCAAGGCCAAGGGCGGCTTCATCATGACGAGCTTCGACAAGCTCCTCGCGGGCGGCGAGACCCTCGGCAAGGCCGTCGTCCCCGGCCAGCCCGGGAAGAGCAGCCTGCTCGCCCAGATCACGACCAACGACAAGGGCGAGATCGAGATGCCCAAGGGGAAGAAGCCCCTCGACAAGGAGGACGTCGCCCTCATCACGAAGTGGATCTCCGAGGGCGCCTTGGACGACACCCCCGCCGGCGCCCGCGCCAAGTTCGACATGGAGCATCCCCCCGTCTACTCGCGCGCCCCCGTCGTCACCTCGCTCGACTTCTCGCCCGACGGCCAGCTCCTCGCCGTGGCCGGCTTCCACGAGGCCCTCCTCTACAAGGCCGACGGCTCCGAGCGCGTCGCCCGCCTGGTCGGCCTCTCAGAGCGCATCCAGTCCGTCCGCTTCTCGCCCGACGGCAAGCGGCTCGCCGTCTCCGGCGGCCTCCCCGGCCGCTCCGGCGAGATCCAGGTCTGGGACCTCGAGAAGAAGACGCTCACCCTCTCCGTCCCCGTGACCTACGAGACCGTCTACGGCGCCAGCTGGTCGCCGGACGGGTCGAAGATCGGTTTCGGCTGCGGCGACAACACCGTGCGCGCCATCGACGCCAAGACCGGCGAGCAGGTCCTTTTCCAGGGCGCCCACAACGACTGGGCGCTCGGCACCGTTTTCTCCGTCGACGGCTCCCACCTCGCCTCGGTCAGCCGCGACCGCACCGTCAAGCTCATCGAGGTCGCCACCCAGCGCTTCGTGGACAACATCTCCTCGATCACCCCAGGCGCCCTCAAGGGCGGCATCGGCGCCGTGGCCCGCCATCCCAAGCGCGACGAGATCGTCATCGGCGGCGACGACGGCCACCCCCGGGTCTACCGCATGCACCGCATCGTCGGCCGCGTCATCGGCGACGACTCGAACATCATCCGCGAGTTCCCCGCCATTCCCGGGCGCGTCAACGCCGTGGCCGTGAGCGCCGACGGCAAGCGCCTCCTCGCCGCCGGCGGGCTCGACGGACGGAGCGAGATCGCCGTCTACTCCTACGAGTTCGACACCGCCCTCCCCGAGAAGGTCAAGGGCGCCATGGGCAAGGTCGCCGACAGCCGCAGCCCCGCCGAGCGGAAGCTGATCGACGACTACAAGACCGAGGGCGTCAAGGTCGTCGCCCAGGTCAAGGTCGAGACCGGCATCGTCTACGCCGCCGCCTTCCGCCCCGACGGCGCCGCCTTCGCTGCCGCAGGCTCCGACGGGATCATCCGGCTCTACGAGACCGAGACCGGCAAGCTCTCGAAGGAATTCCCCGCCGCGCCCGTGGACGCCCGCGCCGCCGCCACCGGCACCGCCCCCGTGCACCGCCCCTCGCCCGAGGTGAAGGAGGAAGTCCTCCCCGCGGGCGGCAAGCTCGCGTCGCTCGAGGTCGCGCCGGACAAGATCGCCCTCTCGAACCGCTTCGACTACGTCCAGCTCGTGGTGACGGGCCGCCTCGAGACCGGCGAGGCGGTGGACATGACCCGCATGGTCGCCCCGAAGCTCTCCGCCGCCGTGGCGGCCGTCTCGAAGACCGGCCTCGTCCAGCCGAAATCGGACGGGCAGGCCGCGCTCGAGCTCTCCTTCGCCGGCAAGTCGGTCTCCGTCCCCGTGACCGTCTCCGGGCTCAAGGAGGAGTTCCGCTCGGACTTCATCCGCGACGTCAATCCCGTGCTCAGCCGCGTGGGCTGCAACGCCGGCACCTGCCACGGCTCCGCCCAGGGGAAGAACGGCTTCAAGCTCTCCCTCCGCGGCTATGACAGCGTGGCCGACATCCGGGCCCTCACGGACGAGCTTTCCTCCCGGCGCGTCAACGTGGCCTCGCCCCAGGACAGCGTGATGCTCCTCAAGACCACGGCCGAGGTGCCCCACGAGGGCGGCCAGGTCCTCGTCCCCGGCGAGGCCTACTACGAGATCGTGAAGACCTGGATCGCCCAGGGCGCGCGCCTGGACCCCGCCGCCCCCCGCGTGACGAAGATCGAGATCGCGCCTTCGAGCCCCGTCCTCCAGCGCATCGCCGGCCGCCAGCAGCTCCGGGTGTTCGCCGCCTATGCCGACGGCCGCATCCGCGACGTCACCCGGGACGCCTACATCGAAAGCTCGAACACGGAGATCGCCACCACCGACCGCATGGGCGTCGTGACCGCCGTGCGCCGCGGCGAGGCCGCCGTGCTCGCCCGATTCGAAGGTGCCTACTCCGCCACCCCCATCACGGTGATGGGCGACCGGACCGGCTTCGCCTGGGAGGCCCCGCCCGCCTGGAACCGCATCGACGAGCTCACCGCCGCGAAGTGGGAGCGGATGAAGATCCGCCCCTCCGACCTCGCCACCGACGCCGAGTTCCTCCGGCGCGTGCATCTCGACCTCACGGGCCTCCCCCCCACGGCGGACGAGACCCGCGCCTTCCTCGCCGACGCCCGCGAGACCCGCGTGAAGCGCGACGAGGTCGTGGACAAGCTCATCGGCTCCGAGGGCTTCATCGAACACTGGACCAACAAGTGGGCCGACCTCCTCCAGGTGAACCGGAAGTTCCTGGGCACCGAGGGCGCCGCGGCCTTCCGGAAATGGATCCGCACGGAAGTGGAGAAGAACACCCCCTACGACGAGTTCGCCCGCAAGGTCATCACGGCCTCGGGCTCCAACCGCGAGAACCCGCCGGCCGCGTACTACAAGATCCTCCGCGACCCGGCGTCCATCGCCGAGAACACCACCCACCTCTTCCTCGGCATCCGCTTCAACTGCACCAAGTGCCACGACCACCCGTTCGAGCGGTGGACCCAGAACCAGTACTACGAGACCTCCGCCTTCTTCGCCCGGGTGGACCTCCAGAAGGACCCCGCCGCGGCCGGCACGATCGGCGGCACCGCCGTCGAGGGCGCCAAGCCCATGTACGAGATCGTCGCCGACAAGAAGGACGGCGAGATCAACCACCTGCGCACCAACCAGCCCGCGCCCCCCAAGTTCCCCTTCGACTGCAAGTACGAGGCCCCCAAGGACGCCACGCGCCGCCAGGAGCTGGCCGCCTGGATCTCCTCCGCCGACAACGCGTACTTCGCCAGGAGCTACGTCAACCGCCTCTGGGGCTACCTCTTCGGCACCGGGATCATCGAGCCCATCGACGACATCCGCGCGGGCAACCCGGCCTCGAACCCGCAGCTCCTCGAGCACCTCACCGCCGAGTTCCTGAAGAGCGGCTTCAACCCGCGGCATATGCTCCGCCTCATCTGCACCTCGCGGACCTACCAGCTCTCCGTGGCGGTCAACCCGTGGAACGCGGACGACAAGGTGAACTGCTCCCATGCCGCCGCGCGGCGGCTCCCGGCAGAGGTGCTCTACGACGCCGTGCAGCGCGTCACGGGCTCCACCTCGAAGATCCCCGGCGTGGCGGCCGGCACGCGCGCGGCGGCCATCCCCGATTCCGGAGTCGACCTCCCCGGCGGCTTCCTCGCCACCTTCGGCCGGCCCGTCCGCGAGAGCGCCTGCGAGTGCGAGCGCAACAGCGACCTGCGCCTCGGCGCCGTCATGGCCCTCGTGAGCGGGCCCACCCTCGCCGACGCGATCGGCGATCCGGGCAACGCGATCACGAAGCTCGCGGAGACCGAGAAGGACGACGCGAAGCTCGTGGACGAGATGTTCATGCGCATCCTGAACCGCCCCGCCAAGCCCCAGGAGCTGAAGGCCGCCCTCAAGATGCTCCCGGGCGTCGCCGAGGACAACGCGAAGCTCGCCGAGATCCTGAAGGACCGCGAGGCATGGTGGACCGGCGAGAAGCCCGTCCTCGAGAAACGGCGCGAGGAGTCGATGGCCCGGACCCAGGCCGAGCTCGCCGCCTACGAGAAGGAGATCGCACCCCAGGTGGAGGCCGAGAAGAAGGCCCAGCAGGAGAAGATCGCCAAGGCCGAGGCCGACCTCAAAGCCTTCGACGAGGCCCTCGGCACCCGCGTGACCGAATGGGAGAAGAAGCAGTCGGTCTCCGCCGACTGGGTGCCGCTGGCGCCCGTCACGCTCGCGGCCACGACCGGCGCGAAGCTGGCGGTGGAGCCGGACCTCTCGGTGACGGCGCTCGACAAGAACGCCAAGGGCACGTACACGTTCACCGCGGAGACGCAGCTCGAGGGGATCACGGCCGTGCGCCTGGAGGCGATCGGCGACGAGAAGTTCCCCGCGCGTGGCCCGGGCCGGGCCGCCGACGGAAACTTCGTCCTCACCGAGCTCGAGCTCCGCGCGGCGTCCAAGGCCAAGCCGCAGGAGGCCGCGAAGGTGACCCTGGAGAAGGCGCTCGCCAGCTTCAGCCAGGTGAACTTCGAGGTCGCCTCGGCCGTGGACGGGAACGCCACTTCGGGGAGCAAGGGCTGGGCCGTCTCGCCCGCGACAGGGACGACGCACTGGGCGACGTTCGAGCCCAAGGAGCCGCTGGGGGCGAAGGGCGGCACGATCCTCACCTTCGTCTTCCACTTCAACTTCAGCTCGCCGGAGTACGCGCTCGGCCGGTTCCGGCTCTCGGTGTCCACGATGCCGAGGCCCGTGGGCCTCACGCTCGCCGACGAGTACCGCGCCGCGGTCGCCACGCCCGCCGCGCAGCGCAGCGACAAGCAGAAGACCGCCCTCCTCCGCTACCAGCGCGCGGTTGACCCCGAGTACCGGAAGCGCGCCGACGCGGTGGCCGCGGCCAAGGCTCCCCTGCCCGTCGACCCGAAGCTCACGGAACACAAGGCCGCGGTGGAGCGGGTGACCCGGCCGGTGCCGATCGACGCCCGGCTGGTCCAGATCCGCCTGGACGCGGAGGCGAGCGCAAAGCAGGCTCTGAATACCCGGCTCACGATGGCCCAGGATCTCGCATGGGCCTTGATCAACAGCCCGGCTTTCCTGTTCAATAGGTAGAGAGCTTTAGGAGACCGACCATGATCGTCGTCCCTTCGCGCGGCCACGAGAGCGATCCCTGTTGCGGCGCCGGCTACGGCATGACGCGGCGCGACATGCTCCGGGCGGGCGGCTCGGGGGTCCTGGGCCTCTCCCTGGGCTCGATGTTCCAGCTCCAGGCCAGGGCGCAGGAAGAGAAGAAGGGCGGCGGCCCCGGATGGGGCAAGGCCAAGCACGTCATCATGTGCTATCTCCAGGGCGGCCCCAGCCACCTCGACCTCTGGGACCCCAAGGAGAACGTGCCCGACAACGTGAAGAGCGTCTTCAAGCCCATCCCCACGAAGGTGGACGGCTGCCAGTTCACCGAGGTCCTCCCCAAGCTCGCCCAGGTGAACGACAAGTGCACGATGATCCGCTCGGTGAGCTACACCCCGAACGGCCTCTTCAACCACACCGCGGCCATCTACCAGATGATGACGGGCTACACCACCGACAAGGTGAGCCCCTCCGGCCAGCTCGAGCCGCCGGATCCGAAGGACTTCCCGAACTACGGCTCGAACATCGTCCGCCTCAGGCCGCCCGACATGCCGATGCTCCCCTTCGTCATGCTCCCGCGCCCGCTCCAGGAGTCGAACGTCGTGGGCAAGGGCGGGACCGCCGGGTTCCTCGGCAAGGGGTACGACCCCTACACGCTCTTCCCCGACGGCGACGACATGAACATGTCGAAGCTGGACAGCCTCAAGGTGGACGACCTCAAGCTGCGCCCCGAGGTCTTCGCCTTCCGTCTCCAGCGCCGCGCGAGGCTGCGCGAGGAGATCAACGCCACCATGCCCGAGATCGAGAAGGCGGTGTCCGACTACAAGCTGGACGAGTACTACGATCGGGCCCTCAACCTCGTGGCCTCCGGCCGCGCGCGCGAGGCCTTCGAGATCGACCGCGAGCCCGCCGAGATCCGCGACCTCTACGGCCGGACCACGTTCGGCCAGAGCTGCCTGCTCGCGCGGCGGCTCATCGAGGCTGGCACCCGCGTGGTCGAGGTGGTCTGGCCCAAGGTGGCCAACTCCGACAACCACTCGTGGGACATGCACGTGGACCTGCCCAAGCGCATGAAGAACCAGGCCGGCCCGATGCTCGATGCGGGCCTCTCGGGGCTGCTCATCGACCTCGACCGCCGCGGGCTGCTCGAGGAGACGCTGGTCCTGGCGATCGGCGAGTTCGGCCGCAGCCCGCAGCGCGGCGTCTCGACCTCGGGGAACGGCAACTCCGCCGACGGCCGCGACCACTGGCCCTACTGCTACACCTCGCTCATCGCGGGCGCCGGCATCCGCCGCGGAGCCGTCTACGGCAAGTCCGACAAGACGGCCTCGGCGCCGCTCGAGAAGCCGGTGCACCCGATCCAGCTGCTGGCCACGATCTACCACGCCTTCGGCATCGCACCGGACACGATCGTGCTCAACCACCTCAAGCAGCCGCGCGAGCTCGTGCAGGCGCAGCCGGTGACGGAGCTGTTCGGGTAGAAGCGCAGCGAGGGGCCCGGATCAAAGAGGGATCGGATCGAGCTTATCCGGGGGCTGCTTCCGGAACTCCCCGGCGAGCTTCAGGTAGAGCAGCGTGGCCTTGTCCTCGGGCATGAGCGCGGCCGCGTGGCTGAAGGCGTCGAAGGCGCGCGTCCAGTCGTGCTCAAAGTGGGCCCGCAGGCCGTCGTCGAACCACTTCCGGAACTCCCGGAGGGCCTGGGAGACGCCGCCCTCGGGCGCCAGGATCTCGTGGACCCGCACGCCGGCCTCGCGGCCCCTCACCTTGAAAAGCCCCAGGTCCCGCGTCTCGATCTTGCCCCCGGCCACGAGCGCCGTCTCCTCGTTGCAGAGCATGCGGAGGTTGAGCTCCTTGCCCGCGGTCTGGAGGCGCGAGGCCAGGTTGACCGTGTCCCCGATCGCGGTGTAGCTGACCCGGTCGCGCGAGCCCACGTTCCCCACGATGAAATGGCCCGAGGCCAGCCCGACCCGGATCTTGAAGGGCAGGCCCACCTTCTGCTCGAAGTCCCCCACGCAATCGGGGGCGCGGGTCTGCATCTCGAGGGCCGAGAGGCAGGCCCGGACCGCGTGCCCCGGAGCTCCCAGCGGCGCGCCGAAGACCGCCATCAGGCCGTCGCCCATGTACTTGTCGAGGTACCCGCCCTGGGCGAGGATCACGTCCGTGCCCATGGAGAGGTACCCGTTGACGAAGGCCACCGCCTCCTCCGGCTTCGCCAGGAAGCTGTAGCGGGTGAAGTTGGCGACGTCCGCGAAGAGGACCGTGCCCTCGCGCGCCGCGCCGCCCATGCCCGCCAGGCTCGGGTCGGCCACGAGGCGCTCCACCAGCGTGGGGTCCACGTAGTGCTCGAAGAGCCTCCGGATCTTGCGCTTGTCCTTCTCCTCGTAGAAGGACCGGAAGACCGTCACCGCCGCGAAGGAGAGCGCCGCCGAAGCCGAGGGCCCCACCATCCCCAGCCACGTGCCCTTCGTGAACAGGACGTGACACGCCGCGGCCCAGGCCGCCACGCCCAGCGCCACGGCGAGGGCCCCGAGGAGCGCGTTCAGCCGCATCGCCGCCGCCACCGCCAGCCCCCCCAGAAGGAGCGCGAGGGCCGCCGTGAGCGGGACGGAGAGCGGGGAAATGAAACGCCCCTGCTCCATCATGTTGAACACGGTGCTGTGGATGGTCACCCCGGGGATCTTCTCGCGCGGGTCCAGGGGGCACGACTGGAAGTCCGTCGCGGCGACGTACGAGGCCCCCACGAACCACGTCGTCCTCTCCCGGAATTCCTTCCGCAGCATCTCCTCCCTCTGGATCGCCAGCTCGCGGCGCTTCGACGCCTTCTCGAGGAGCTCGCGGGCCTCCCCCAGCCAGCGGCGCTCCTCCTCCGAGGGGCCGCTCCGCTCGCGGTCGGCGATCTGCGTCCGGAGGAGCCGGACCAGCTCGGCCTCCTCGTCGCGCAGGTTCTTCAGCGACTCGGCCGAGGCGTCCAACCCCTTGCGCAGCCCGTTCCGGCGTCCGAAGAGCACCTTCCGGGGCCATTTCGCCTCGAGGCCGGCGAAGAGCCGGTCCAGGGCGTCCAGGTCCTCCCAGTACCGGTAGACCTCGACGTAGGAGACGTGGGGAAACATCCCCGCCCACAGCTCCCCCGGGGGTCCCGCGCGCCAGTCCAGGATCGCGCGGCCCTCGGCGTCCACCGGGATCTCCCGCCCGCCGGCGCGGATCCGTCCGGGCTCGACGGAGATCTTCCCGGGCTCGACGCCCAGCTCGTCGAGCGCGGCCCGGAACCCCAGCTGCGGAAGTAGTTTCCCCCCGTAGTTCCAGAGGAGGGCGACGCGACGGGTCACGCCGTCGCGGTCGGGCTCGATGGTGGTCACCCCGAAGCCGGACGCGGCCTCCTGGATCGAGAGGATGGGAGCCACGAGCTCGAGGGCGGGGGAGGTCCCCGGACCCGCCGCCCCGAACGAGGCGCGCCCCGCGAGGAGGTCGCCGCCCTTCTCCGGCTTCCCCTCCCGCTTCGCCGTGTACCCGACCAGCGTCCCCTTGCGGCGGCGGATGGCCTCGACGAACACCCGGTCGTAATCGAGCGTCTCCTCCGCCAGGACGGACCTCACCTGGTCCGTCAGCTTCTCCTCGCCGCCGGCGACGACCTTGAGCAGCTCCGCGGCCTGGGCCGGGGTCGTCCTCGAGTCCGAAAGATCCTTCGCGAGACCCGCGAGCGATTCGCCGTGCCGGCGGGCGTGCTCCGCCGCCACGGCGGCGGCCCGCTCCGCGCCCGCGGCCGGGACGAAGGCCCGCTGCGGCTCGGAGAACTCCACGTCGAAGACGACCCGTTTGGCGCCCAGGATCTCCGCCATGTCGAGGAACCGCGCGTGCACGTGCCGGTCCCAGGGCCAGCGGCCCAGCTCGGCGATCGACCGGTCGTCCAGGTCCACGTGGACGATCTTCGGGGAGGCGGGCGGCGGGGAGCGCCAGCGGAAGCGGAGGTCGAGGGTCAGCAGCTCGAGGCGCTCGTGGAGGGGGAGGCCCAGGGTCGAGAGCGAGACGAGGACGGCGACCCCCGCCCCCAAGGCGATCGCCGCGAGGGGCCGCCCCATCCGACGAGGACTGGCATCCGGGGAGTCGATGGAGGCACTCAGCGGCAGGGGCAGAGGGCGAAGACGGCGCCGCCCGCGGGCACCAGGAAGGAGCCGGTCCCGTTCACGATCGAGCGGAGGCTCATCACCGAGGTCGACACCCCGGCGTCGTTCAGGGAGAACTCGGCGTACTGGGGCGGCATTCCTACCGCCGACGCCCGGAAGTCCGCCTGGCTGGCCCGATCGAAGAGCGCCACGGCGCGGCCGTTCTCGCGCATCTCGAAGCCCCGCGCCAGGCCGCGCGGCAGCGGGCCGCCCGGCTGCAGGGCGTTCGCGGGGGGCGTGGCCGCCGCGCCTCCCGCGGGGACGTCCACCTTCGGCGCCCCGGCCCCCTCGAGCGCCAGGAGCCCCTCGACGACCCGGGCGCTGAACCCGAAATCGGAGCTGTAACCGAACGTCCACTCCGTCCCCTTGACCGAGGCGGTGACCACCGGGCTGGTCACCTCGAAGCGGACCGGAACGCTCTCCTTCTCGACCTTCCCTTTCATCGATCCGATGTCGAGGCGGATCGACGTCTCCACCGCCTTCTCGCTCCGGAGCAGCTTCGTCACCTCGATCTGGGTGAGCGCCTTCAGGGTCACCCGGTGATCCCCTTCGAACCTGAGGACCATCTCGGTGTCGAAGCCCGTGGAGACCTGCGCCCCCTCCTCGAGTCCCATCCCCTCCTTCGCGGGCTGCCAGTCCTTCGCGGAGGGCGCCTTCACGTCCGCGTCCCCTTTGAGCTTCTCGACCACGGCGGCCGGGGCGGCCTTCTTCGGCGGCGCCGGCTCCTGCGCCGCCGGGGCAGCCTGGGCGAGGCAGAGCGCGATCCCGAGGCAGGTCATTTCTTCTCCTCCCGCTTCTTCCGGTACTCGTCCGCGCGGGCCATGATGCTGAGCACCTCGCGGCCGGCGAGGCCGCGGCCCTGACCGCCGGCGCGCATGAGCCGGAGGCTGACGCACTCGCGATAGGCCGTGCGGGGACTCATCCCCAGGAGCCTCGCCGTCACCCCGCCCTTCAGCTTCAGGGCCTGGCACAGCATGTACGCGAACAGGTCGGCGGGGAGCGTCTCCTCCGCCTTGGTCTCCCACTTCTCCTCGAGGAACCCCATGTTGGTCGCCCGGGTCATGCGCTCGTCGGGTTTCGCCCAGTCGGCCTTCTCCGCGAAGATCAGCACGATGCGCGCGCCGTCCTCGTTCGTGCAGCGTGCCTTCTGGAGGAGCTCCCGGTAAAACCTCGTGTCCCCTTCCAGGGACGGCGGGTCGGCCTCGCCCGGGAAGGCCGCCCCCAGCATCAGGAGCGCCGCGGGAAGCAGGCGGTGCATGCGATCCTCCGGTTCAGAACGAGTATACCATCCCGACCCCGAAGTAATACCGGTAGGGATCCGAGCTCTTGTACGCGAGCCCGGGAATGAAGGCGCCATAGCGGAGCGTGAACCCTAGGTCGGAGAGCGCCTTCCAGTTGAGGTAGAGGTCGATCTCCTCCCCGATGTCCCGGCTGATGAACCCGCTGAAGGGGGCCGCGAAGGGGTCGTCGATCCCGCCGTCCTTGCGATGCTTGCGGAAGATGAAGGCGTCGATCCCGGCGTCCACCGCCGTCGTCCCCGCCTCGTCCGTGTGGAGCGTGGCCGCGAATCCGCCGTGGAGGATGTGCAGGTTGATCGGCCGCGGGGAGAGGGCGAGGCCGGTGAAGAGGTACCCGAAGCCGAGAAACGATTCGTCGTCCGTGCCGGCCGTGTTGCCGTTCACGGTATTCACGGCGGAGGAGCGGTCGCCGTCGCCGCTCCCGAAGATGTACTCGCCCCGGAGCACCAGGGAACTGTCCTCCTTCAGGAAGAGGCTCCCGCGCGCCAGGAACGCCATGGCCCGGATCTTCTCGGGATCGTCCACCTGGCCCGTGGCGAACCGGGATCCCGTCTCGAGGACCCCCTCCGCCGCGTAGGTGATGTACGTCCCCACCTGCCCGGCGATCCCGGCCCCCAGGTACTCCGAGTCGAAGGTGAACTCCTGCGTGGCCCTCTCGTCCCCGTTGTGATCCCGCTGGACCATGGCGATGACGTAGGGTTTGTGGTCGCCGAGCACGTCGATGTCCAGCTGTCCGCCCGCGAAGAAGCGCCTGGAATCGTCGAAGTTGGGGCGGCTGCGGTCGATGTCGTCCTGGGAGTGTACCGAACGCGCCCCGAAGGCCGACAGGCGGAAGGGATCCAGGCGGGCCTCCGCGCTCAGCCCATCCCCGACCTGGTTGTAGACGAAGCCGATCCCCAGCCCGATGTACTGGCGGCCCGCGCGCGCCCGGAGCGTGGCGTTTCCCACTTCATAGAAGGCGAGGTCCATGTGGGGCCGCCCCCCCTGGGTGTCGTGCCCTCCCTCGGGGTCGTCGCCCCCCGAGTAGAGGAGCACCTCCTCGCGGGCGCGGAGATAGAGCCGGTGCGCCTCCAGGTATCCCAGGTCCAGCCAGACCCGGATGTCCTCGTCGAACCACCCGACCTTTCTCCCGTCCCCCCGGCGATAGCCGTAGTAGGCGGACCTGGACCATGCCCCGTATTCGCAGAGGAGATCGTCGCCGACGGCCTCGCCGCGGTCCCCCGCTCCCAACGCCTTCCGCTTCTCCTGCTCGATCGCCTCCTGCTTGTTCGGCTCCTGGGCGAAGACGGTGCCGGAAGCCCCCGACAGGACCAGGAGACACGCGAGGATCTTGGGGCCCCGGCGGCGGCGGGCGACCCAGGCGCCGGCGAGGAGGAGCGCCCCCAGCGCCGCCGGGAGTATCGGGTTCGTTCCGGCGGCCGCCGCCCCCGAGGAGCAGTGGTCCCCCCGCGCGATCAGCGGCGTCCCTCCTCCCGACACGTTCTCCGCGCCCGCCGAGAAGAAACTGAATCCGGTCGTCGTCCCCTCGATCCAGTTCTCGCCCGGGTGGCGGATCACGTCCTCGAGCTCCGCCCAGCGGCCGTTCACGAACCGGAAGATCCTCAGGTCGAGCTCGTTCTGGGAGGTCCCGTCCAGGAAGCCGTCGTCGTCGGCGTCGTTGTAGTAGATCCGCACGCGGGCCGGCTTCAGCAGCGAGAAGGCGTTGCCGCTGCCGTCCGTCACCTTCACCTCGCGGAACCCGCTCACGAACGCCATCGTGCAATTGATGCCGTCGGCCACGGAGGCGGACGTGCCGGCGGGGTTGGAATCCAGGTTCCTCAGGAGGATCTGCAGCGCGTCGGCCGGCGTGGGAGGGGGCGGAAGTCCCTCGAAGGGGATGACCACCCGGGTCTGGCCCGGGGCGGCGGCCTCGTTCCGGGCCGTGGGGTCCAGCTCGAGGGTGGTGACCAGGGGGCCGGTGCAGTCGCTCTGGATCTGCGCGCCGGCGGCGAGCGGCACGAGGGGGAACGGTCCCTGCTGGTCCGGGGCGTCGGAATCGATCGTGACAGGCACGCCGCCCAGGGTGGTCGCGCGGCAACGCCAGTAGTAGGGGGTCCCGCCGGTCAGGGTCCCGGGGATGAGGGACGCCAGGTTCACCGTCAGGCGGACGGCGGGCCGGCCGAGGGCGACCGACGAGACCGGGAGGTCGGTCCACGGGCCGGAGGAGAACAGGGAGAACTGCACCCGGACGGTCGGGTAATCGATGACCGTGGCGGGCACGGCGGTCACCTCGAACGTGAAGCAGTTGCCGCCGATCGTCCGCCCGCGATACGCCGGCTGGGTGAAGAACACGCGGGGGTTCTCCGCCGTCGGGGGGAGGACCCTCACGTTCACGGAAGTGCTGGCGCGTGCGCGGGGCAGCCCGGTCGCGGCCACCCGGTCGGTCAGGTGGAGGGTCGCCACGTAGTTCCCCGCCGATTCGTAGACGTGCGTGCCGGTGCTGCTTGTAGCGGATCCCCGGTCGATCTCGCCCGACCCCGTGAAGTCCCATTCCCAGGCGTGCACCTCCAGGCCGGCGGCCAGCGTGGTGGAGCCTTCCATTCCCAGGCGCTGCCCGGCCTGAACGGTCACGGTGGAGCCGCCCAGGCCCGAGACGAGGTTGCTTCCGAGGATGGCCTCGGTCGCGCCCCGCTGGAGGTCGTTGTCGGAGTCGGCGAAGGCACGCACGATGCGGACCGTGGAAAGGCCGCCGGGCGGGTTCGTCACCACGATCGCCGGCGCCAGGGGGACGGTCTCGTAGGTGGCGTCGTCGTACACGACGCGGAGGCGGGCCGGGTAGGTGCCGGGCGCAAAGTAGGTGTGGGTCGCGTTCGGTCCGGCGGTCACCGCATCGGGGTTCCCGTCGCCATCGAAGTCCCAGCTCAGCGCCACCACCCTGCTCGCGCCGGCGAGCGTCGCCGAGAAGTTGACCGCGAGCGGAGCGGGCCCGGCGGACTTGTCCGCGGCGACCGTGGACAGCGGCGACGGGGGCGCGTTGGCCGTGATCGTGACGCCCGCCACCGTCGTGTTCCCCGCGATGTCGGTGACGTAGATCTTCGCCGGGTAGACCCCGGGCTCCGAGTAGACGCGCGTGGCGGTGGCGGAGCCCGCGCCGTTGAAGTCGATCGACCCGTCGCCGTCGAAGTCCCAGCCGATCCCCGCCACGGCGTTCGCCGCGGAGATCGACGCGGAGAAGTCCACGTTGAACGGCGCCGTGCCGGTCGCCGGGACGGCGCTGACCGCGGAGACCACGGGGGCGGAGGTGCTGATCGTGAAGGGCGGGCCCGCCGCGAGCGCGGAGGCGGCCCCCCGGATGTCGCGCGCAAAGACCTGCCAGGTGTGGGAGCCCGGCGGGAGCGTGGCGGCCACGGAGGCCGTGCCGCCGCTCGCGGCGAAGGCCCCGGCGAAGGACAGCCCGCCGGGCTGGACCTGCACCTCCAGCTGGACCGGGTCGCTGTCGGGGTCGCTCACGCCCGCCTGGAAGACGACGAGGGTCTCGTTGGTGAGGGGGACGGCGGTGGCGCCGCCGGCCTTGAACGCGCCGGGGGACGACGGCGCCGAGGGGGGCGTGTTGGGGGCGACGCTGAAGCCGGGGCCGGCCACCCAGGCGCTGATGTTCCCCGCCGAGTCCGCCGCCCGCGCCTGCCAGATGTAGTTGCCCGCGGCCAGCCCGGCCAGCAGCACCGTGCCGGTGCCGCCGCTCGCGACGAAAGGGCTGCCGGCGTCCGGAACGTCGCCGAACGTCCCGGGGTTCGGCTCCACTTCCACCTGGAGCTGGATCGTGTCCCCCGGGTCGACGAGCAAGGCCTGCAGCGTGACCGAGGAACTCGTCCCGGCGACCGAGACGGCCAGGCTGGCCGGCGAGAGGGGCGAAGTCACCGGGACGCTCACCTGGACATCGGGGGCGCCGTCGGCGTTGCCCCCGAAGCTCGTCCACGCGGAGGCCGCACCCGAGGCGTCCACGAACCGGGCGCGCCAGTGCCAGGTCCCGTTCGCCAGGCCCGAGGCGGTGATGACGACGGCCGCGCCGTTCGGGGCGAGGGCGCTGGAGTGGGTGGGCACCCCGGTGAAGGCCGCGGACGTGGGAAGGAACTCGATCTCCAGGCGGGTCGCGTCGCCGTCCGGGTCGCTGACGGTGGCCCGGCACTTCACCAGGGTCTCGTTGGTGACGTTGCCGACGGGAATGGGGACGAGCGCGTTCGTCAGCTGCTCGAGGCCGGCCGCCGCCGGCGCCGCGGGGGGATTGTTGGGCGCCACGCTGACGGCGAAGTCGGGAGACCCGGGGATGTCGAACCACGCCGAGGCGAAGCCCTGGAGGTCCACGGCCCGCGCCCGCCAGTCGTAGCTCCCGTTCGCCAGCCCGAGGACGGTCCGGCTCGCCACGCCGCCGCTGGCGATGAAGGCGCTGAATGCGGTGGGCGTCCCGGTGAACGGCGTCCCGACGGGCTGGATCTCGACGTCGAGCCGCACCGGGTCGAGGTCGGGGTCCGTCACGGTGCCGTTGAACGTCACATCCGCGCCGCTGACCGAAGCCAGGAGGCCCGTGGGGGTCGCCGGGGGCGTCGTCTGGACGGTGAAGGTGAAGACGGCGCTGGCGGCCGTGTTTCCCGCCGCATCCGAGGCGATGACGCGCCACGAGTAGCTGCCCACCGCGAGCGCCGAGCCCGGGGTGAAGCTCGTCACGGCAAGCCCGGGGGCGTCGACTTCCGGCGAGGAGAAGCCGGCGCTGTTGTCGACCTGGAGGCGGTAGGCCACGGCCCCGCTGCCCGATTCGTTGGTCCAGGAGAAATTCACCGAGCCACCGACGAAGGAGGCTGAGTCGGCGGGGGCCAGGGGCGTGGGGGCGTTGGGCGGCGCGGTGTCGAGCGTGATGCCGTCGGTGACGACGGGGGCGGTGTTGCCCACGGCGTCCACGAACTGGACGTACACGGTTTTCGGACCGTCACCCGCCACGAGAATCCAGGCCTTCGAGGGGGCGAAGGGCTCGTACGGCGAGAAGGAAAGGCCGTCGTTCGAGAAACGCATCTGGGCCACCCCCGAGGCCGCGTCGGTCGCGGTCAGGGCCAGGGTGACGACGGTGGCGTTGGTCGCGGCCGCGCCGCCGTTGATGACCACGCTGGTGCCCGTCGGCGCGGCGACGTCGACCTGCACGCCGTCGCTCGAGGCGGTGACGGTGAGGCTTCCTCCGTTGGTGGCGCGGACGGAGACGTAGTAGGTCTGTCCGCCGGAGAGGCTCAAGGAGGAGTTCGTGGCGGACGTGGAGAGCCCCACGCCCGTGAAGGCCTGCATCTGGGTTCCGCCGGGCGTGGTCCCGATGGCCCATTCGTAGGCCGTGATGCCGGAATCCGGGTCGCTGAAGCCGTTCCAGTTGGCCTGGATCGTGGCGAGGGAAGCCTGGTAGTCGATGTCCGCCCCACTGCCGTCGTTGACGGCGCCCGCCAGGGGCGGGGTGGCGTCGGAGGTGGTCGTGGTGAAGCTGAAGGGGGCGTTCGAGGCGACGACGCTTCCGATCCCGTTGTAGGCAATGAT
>JAHFOZ010000283.1 GCA_023261405.1 Planctomycetota bacterium | reverse complement strand
GCGCGTGCGGTCCCCCCTCACCTGCGACTCCCCCAGCGGCATCTGCGGGAAGTGCTACGGGATGGACCTTTCCCAGGGCAAGCTGGTCGAGGAGGGGGCGGCGGTGGGCATCATCGCCGCGCAGTCCATCGGCGAGCCGGGGACGCAGCTGACGATGCGGACCTTCCACATCGGCGGCGTGGCCGTGAAGACCGCCGAGGAGTCCAAGATCATCTCCAAGACCAAGGGCAGCGTGAGGCTGCTCAACGTCCGGGTCGTTCCCACGAAGGAAGACCAGCAGATCGTGATCAACCGCAACGGCGAGCTGATCATCGTGGACGAGAAGGACCGCGAGATCGAGAAGTACATCGTCCCCACGGGCTCCTACCTCCGCGTGAAGGAGGGGGCCAAGGTGAAGCCCCGGGACCTCCTGGCCCAGTGGGACCCGCACAACGTGCCCATCATCGCGGGCAAGGACGGCCAGGTGCGGTACGAGGACATCAAGAAGGGCGAGACCATGCTGGAGGAGAGGGACCCCCGGTCCGGCGTCCTCCGGCGCGTCATCATGGAGCACAAGGGCGAGCTCCATCCGCAGCTGGTCGTGACCGACGAGAAGGGCCAGGTGCTGGAGCTTCACCCCCTGCCCGAGAAGGCGCACATCGAGGTGGAGGAGGGCCACAAGATCAGGGCCGGGACGATCCTCGCCAAGAACCCGCGCGAGATCGGTGGCACGCAGGACATCACGGGCGGTCTGCCGCGCGTGGCGGAGCTCTTCGAGGCCCGCAAGCCGAAGGAGCCCGCCGTCATCAGCGAGATCGACGGCGTGGTGGAGCTCGGCGAGAAAAAGCGCGGCCGGCGCACGATCCTCGTGAAGAACGAGGAGACAGCGATCGAGAAACCGCACGTCGTCCCCCTGGGCCGCCGCATCCGCGTCCACACGGGCGACCGCGTCCGGGCGGGCGAGGCGCTCATCGACGGGCCGCTGGTCCCGCACGACATCCTGCGGATCCGCGGCGAGGAGGAGGCGCAGCAGTACGTCCTCCGCGAGGTCCAGTCGGTCTACCGCGCCCAGAACGTCACGATCAACGACAAGCACGTGGAGCTCATCGTGGCCGCCATGATGAGGAAGGTGCGGATCCAGAACTCCGGCGACACTCCCTTCCTCCCCAACGCGGTGGTGGACAAGAACCGCCTCAAGGACGAGAACAACAAGGCGAAGAAGGCGGGCAAGAAGCCCTGCACGTTCAAGCCGCTCCTCCTGGGGATCACGAAGGCGGCCATCCAGTCGGAGAGCTTCATCGCGGCGGCGTCGTTCCAGGAGACCACGAAGGTGCTCACGGATGCGGCCCTCTCCGGGCGCCGCGACGACCTCATCGGCCTCAAGGAGAACGTCATCGTGGGGCACATGATCCCCGCGGGCACGGGGTTCAAGCGCTACCTGGGCATGAAGCTCCAGAAGGACGAGCCCGAGCCGCAAGTGCCCCCGGCCGAAGCGGAGCTGGTGGTGCCCGCCTGACAAATAGCGCGTGACATCGGGATTCGGATTCCTATAATAGGCGGCCTATGCCGACGATCAACCAGCTCATACGATTCGGGCGGGTGAAACCCCGCTACAAGTCGAAGTCCCCGGTCCTGGAGTCCAACCCGCAGAAGCGGGGGGTCTGCCTCATCGTCAAGACGATGACACCCAAGAAGCCGAACTCCGCGCTGCGGAAGATCGCGCGCGTGCGGCTCTCCAGCGGCCGCGAGACCACGGCCTACATCCCCGGCGAGGGGCACAATCTCCAGGAGCACTCGATCGTGCTCGTGCGCGGCGGCCGCGTGCGCGATCTTCCCGGCGTGCGGTACCACATCATCCGCGGCACGCTGGACTGCGCGGGCGTCGACGGGCGCAAGCAGAGCCGCTCGAAGTACGGCGTCAAGCGGCCCAAGTAGAAGAGGAGCACGATGCCCACAAAGTTCAAGTCCTTCGAATCCCTTCTCAAGCCCGATCCCCGCTACAAGAACAAGCTGGTCGGGAAGTTCATCAACTGCCTCATGTTCGGCGGCAAGAAGTCCACCGCCCAGAAGATCTTCTACGCGGCCATGGACGAGGTGCATAAGAAGATCGCCGACAAGGAGCCCGTGGACATCTTCACGACCGCTGTCAACAACGCCAAGCCGCTCATCGAAGTGCGCTCCCGCCGCGTGGGCGGCGCGACCTACCAGGTCCCCGTCCCCGTCCCCCAGAAGCGGCAGATCTCCCTCGCCTACCGGTGGATCCTGGGGGCAGCGCGCGGCAAGAAGGGCCGTCCCATGCACCAGCGCCTGGCGGAGGAGCTGTACAACTGCTACCGCGGCGAGGGCGAGTCCATCAAGAAGCGGGATGACGTCCACAAGATGGCCGAGGCCAACAAGGCCTTCGCCCACCTGGCGTACTAGGCGCGCGGCCCCGCGCCCCCCCCCCTCGGCTTTGACTTGTGCGTGGCCCCCTCCTTCGCTACAATCCCCGCGCCATGGGGTGAGCCTCGACAAGATCCGCAACTTCGGGATCATCGCGCACATCGACGCCGGAAAGACCACGACCACCGAGCGGGTGCTCTTCTACACCCGCAAGATCCACAACGTGGGAAACGTGGACGACGGCACCACCGAAACCGACTGGCATCCCGAGGAGCGCCGCCGGGGGATCTCGATCTTCAGCGCCGCGGTCACCACCGAGTGGCGGGGCCACGTCCTGAACCTCATCGACACGCCCGGGCACGTCGACTTCACCGCGGAGGTGGAGCGCTCGCTCCGGGTGCTGGACGGCGCCGTCATCGTCTTCGACGCGGTCAACGGGGTGGAGGCCCAGTCCGAGACGGTGTGGCGGCAGGCCGCGCGATACGCCGTGCCCCGCCTGGCGTACGCGAACAAGATGGACCGGCCCGGCGCCTCCTTCGAGAAGACCCTCGAATCCATGCGGAGGAAGCTCGCCGCGCGCCCCGTCCCCATCACGATTCCCGTCGGGCCGGAGGGCGCGGTCTCCGGCGTGATCGACCTCTTGACGATGCAGCGGCTCTCGTTCGAGGGGGAGCAAGGGGCCGTGGTCGTCGCCTCGGAGATTCCGGCGGAATCGATCGAGGAGGCCCGGATGTACCGGGAGCTTCTGGTCGAGGCCGCCAGCGAGTTCTCCGACGAGGTCCTCGCGGCCGCCCTGGAGGGGAAGCCCGTGGCCGAGTCTGTCCTCAAGGCCGCGATCCGGAAGGGGACGGTCGGGGGAAAGATCCAGCCTGCCTACGCCGGGTCTTCCCTCCACAACCTGGGCGTGCAGCCCGTCATCGACGGCGTGGTGGATTTCCTGCCGGGGCCGGCGGACGTTCCCGTGGTGACGGGCAGGGAGCCCGATTCGGAGAAGCCCCGGTCCCTGGACATCAGGAAGGACAAGGCGCTGTGCGCGCTCGCGTTCAAGACCGAGACGGACAAGCACGGCGAGCTGACCTATGTGCGGATCTACACCGGCACGCTCAAGGCGGGGGACGCGTTCTACAATCCGCGGCTGGGCCGGATGGAGCGCACCCAGCAGATGTACCGGATGTTCTCGCACGAGCGCTCGCAGTCGCTCCCGGAGGCGGGGCCGGGGGAGATCGTCACGCTCGTGGGGTTGAAGCAGACCCGGACCGGGGATACGCTGTGCGACAAGAAGCTCCCGCTGGTCCTGGAGTCGATGCGGTTCCCCGAGCCGGTGCTCTCGGTGGCCATCGAACCCAAGTCGAGCGCGGACAAGGACAAGCTGGACGAGGTCCTGCAGCGGCTCATGAAGGACGATCCCACCTTCCGGGTGGGGCAGGACGTCGACACCGGCCAGACGATCATCCAGTGCATGGGCGAGCTCCACGCAGAGATCCTGCTGTACCGGATCCGGAACGAGTTCGGAACGCCGGCCAACGTGGGAGAGCCGCGCGTGGCCTACAAGGAGACGATCCTCGCCCCGGCCT
Source organism: Planctomycetota bacterium (assembly GCA_023261405.1). Classification (GTDB taxonomy): domain Bacteria; phylum Planctomycetota; class MHYJ01; order MHYJ01; family JACPRB01; genus JACQFK01. The sequence continues at coordinate 3,187 of JAHFOZ010000283.1, read as the reverse complement.
CGGGGGAGGAGCGATACACGGTCAAGGCGGGGGAGAAGACGCTCTTCGGCCACGTGGCCCTCGAGATCCGCCCCAACCCGGGGGCGGTGGCGCCCGTGATCGCCGTGGAACTCGCGCCGGAGCAGGAGAAGGACCTCCGCCGCTACCTGGCCTCGATCCGCGAGGGGGCGCTGTCCGCCTCCGGCTCGGGGGCGATCGCGGGGTTCCCGATGATCTACCTCGAGATCGCGGTGAGGGGAGGGTCGGTCACGCCGGAATCGGCGGAGCAGGCGTACAGCGCGGCGGCGGTGAGCGCCTTCGGCCGGGCGCTCAAGTCGGCCTCTTCGGTGATCCTCGAGCCGCACATGAAGTTCGAGGTGACCGTGCCGGATGAGTACGCCGGAGGCGTGATCAACGACCTCCAGCGGCGGGGGGCGGAGATTGGCGAGCTTGGCGCCGTGGCGGGCGCCCGGGTCGTGCGAGGGCACGTGGCCCTCTCCAAGATGTTCGGATACACGACCATGCTCCGCTCGCTCACGCAGGGGCGGGGGCAGCATCTCCTGGAGCCGTACGAGTACAAGCCTCTTCCGCCGGAGGAGCTGAAAAGGTTCCAGGCGTGAGGGGAATAAAAAACGGGCGCCGTCTCGCCCCGATGGCGCCCGTCTTTGGGTTGCCTGCTCGCCCCATGAAGGATACGCCCCGCGGGGCGGTTTGTCCACCCGCTCCCTGGAAAATCCGGCCCGGGTATTTCGCTTGACTTGGAAAAGTCTTTCTGTAGTATAACGGCTCGAATTATGGCCCAGAGAATACGCATCCGCATCGAAGGGTACGACCACGAGATCATCGACCAGTCGGCGATGGACATCGTGAACACGGCCAAGCGCACGGGCGCGAAGGTTCGCGGACCGATCCCCCTTCCCACGAAGATCGAGCGCATCACGGTCCTGCGATCGCCGCACGTGGACAAGAAGGCCCGCGAGCAGTACGAGATCCGCACGCACAAGCGGATCGTGGACATCACGGAGCCCACGTCCAAGACGATCGACGAACTCCGGAACCTCAACATGCCCGCGGGTGTGGACATCCGCGTCAAGGCCCTCCTGGACGAGAAGTAGGACACGATGGCGGACATCCCCCTCTTTACCCAGGACGGAAAAAGTGCCGGCACGGTCGCCGTCGACGAGAACGTCTTCGGCGACAAGGTGCGCAAGAAGCTTCTCCACCAGGTCGTGGTCATCCACCAGGCCAACCAGCGCGAGGGGAACGCCCACACGAAGACGCGCGGCGAGGTGGAGGGCTCCACGAAGAAGATGTGGCCCCAGAAGCACACGGGGATGGCGCGCATGGGCACCAAGCGTTCGCCCATCTGGAGGAAGGGCGGCGTGGTTTTTGGTCCCCGCCGCCGCGAGTACCGCATGATCATCACCGATTCGATGCGGCGCGCCGCGCTCGATTCGGCCCTGCTGGGAAAAATCAAGGACAAGCAGGTCTCGGTGATCGAGGGCGTGAGCTTCGAGAAGCCGGGGACCAAGAAGATGGCGGCGCTCATGAAGACCATCGGGTTCAAGCGGAGCGTCCTCCTCGCCCTCTCCAAGTACGACAAGAACGTGCTCCTTTCCTCGCGCAACCTGCAGACCCTGAGCGTGCGCCCGGTGCAGGAGCTCAACGCGTACGACGTGCTGACCCACAAGGACCTCCTGGTGACCCGGGAGGCGCTGGCCTCCCTGCTTGCCTCCCGCGCCAGGGTGGCGGGAGGGAAGCCGTGAGGAGCCCCTGGGAGGTCATCAAGAAGCCGCTCGTCACCGAGAAGTCGATGGCGAAGCAGCAGAAGGGCGTCTACACGTTCGTGGTCGACCCCCGGTCGTCCAAGCCCGAGGTGAAGCACGCGGTCGAGAAGGCGTTCAACGTCAAGGTGGCTTTCGTCCGCACCGTGCGCACCCGGGGCAAGCTCAAGCGCATGAAGAACATGCTCCTGGAAGGCAAGCGCAAGGACTGGAAGAAGGCGTACGTCACGCTCAAAGAAGGCTTCAGGCTGGACATCATCTAAATGCCGAACCGAGAATACAAACCGACCAGCCCGGGGCGCCGGGGCGCCAGCACGTCCGATTTCTCGGATGTCACCGCCAAGGGTCCGTTCAAGGCGCTCACGCAAGAGCTTCGGAAGACGGGCGGCCGCAACAACGTGGGGCGACTCTCCGTCCGCCACATCGGGGGCGGGAACCGGAAGCGCTACCGCATCATCGACTTCAAGCGCACCAAGGATAACGTCCCCGGCATCGTCGAGACGATCGAGTACGATCCCAACCGTTCCCCCCGGATCGCCCTCATCAAGTACAAGGACGGCGAGCGCCGCTACATCCTCGCCCCGGATGGCTTGGCGGTGGGGGATGAGGTTCTCTCAGGAGAGAAGATCGAACCCAAGCCCGGTAACTGCATGCCGATCAAGGGCATCCCCACGGGGCAGCTTCTCCACAACATCGAGCTTACGCCCGGGCGGGGCGGTCAGATGGTCCGCGCGGCGGGAGGCTTCGCGCAGCTGGTGGCCAAGGAGGGGAATTACGCGGATCTCCTGCTGCCCAGCGGCGAGATCCGGCGCGTGCACATCCGGTGCCGCGCCACGATCGGCCAGCTGGGAAACTCGGACTGGGCGAACATCGTCCTGGGGAAGGCGGGCCGGAAGCGCTGGCTGGGCATCCGCCCGACGGTGCGGGGCAAGGCCATGAACCCGGTCTCCCATCCGCACGGGGGCGGAGACGGCCGCGGCGGCGTGGGTGGCCATCCGGTCAATTGGAAGGGGACCAAGGCCGCCAAGGGCGGGAAGACCCGCCGGAGCAAGAAAACTTCCCAGAAGTTCATCATCCGGTTCCGCCGGGCGGGGCCCCATCAGAAGACGAGAAGGTAAGAAAGTCCCATGAGTCGATCGCTGAAGAAGGGGCCTTACGTCGATCCCAAGCTCGCCGCCAAAGTGGCGAAGGCGAAGTCGGTGGGAGCCCGGGAGCCCATCAAGACCTGGTCGCGCCGGTCGACCATCGTGCCCGATTTCGTGCAGCAGACGTTCCTGGTCCACAACGGAAAGACCCACGTCAAGGTGTTCGTGACGGAGGACATGGTGGGGCACAAGCTGGGCGAATTCGCCCCCACCCGGCAGTTCCGCGGCCACCCCGGAACGCGGGAGGCGGCCGCGGCCGTGGGCGCCAAGCCTGCGCCC
>JAHFOZ010000282.1 GCA_023261405.1 Planctomycetota bacterium | reverse complement strand
CGGGTGGCCTCGTGGACGGCCGGGTCGAAATGCTTCTTTTCGTCCTGGGAAGCCCGGGCGGAGAGTCCGGTCAGCAGGAGGAGAACCGCTGCCGTCGTCCGTGCCATCACTTAGACTCTACACCACAAGCGCGTGGCTTGGTGCCGAGAGCTCACACCGCCCTACGAGCTACAAGCTGCCAGCTACGAGCTTAGGTTCTTACGATCTCGAGGTGCGGCTTGTCCGTCTTGAAGGCCTCGGCCACGATGCGGGCGTCCGTGATTCCGCGTTCGTGAAGTTTCTTCAGGCAGGCGTCCGCGTCCTTGCCCTGCACGCCGAAGAAGAGGCCTCCCGAGGTCTGGGGGTCCCACATCAGTCCCTGCTCGGCCTCCGTGAAGGGGCCCTTGAACTCGAGGCCGGAGGCGACGAGGTCGTGGTTGGGCTGCGTGAGTCCGGTCATCACTCCCAATCCGATGAGTTCGACCGAGCGCGGGAAGGCCGGGATCGACTCGTAGAAGTAGCGGATGCCGAGCTTCGAGGCCTTCGCCATGGAGAGGGTGTGGCCGGCGAGGCCGAAGCCGGTGATGTCCGTGGCGCCGCGGGCGTCGAACTCCATCATGGTCTCGCAGGCGACTTTATTGAGTTCGGCCATCTTGTGGGCGACGGGGAGGAGCTCTTCGGGGCTCACCAACCCCTTGCGGCCGCCGGTGACGTAGACCCCGCTGCCCACGGGTTTGGATAGGATGAATCTGTCGCCGAGGCGGGCGCCGGAGTTGGGCGTGAAGTGCTTGGGGCTGACGATGCCGTTCACGGAGAGGCCATACTTCATCTCGTCGTCCTTCACCGTGTGGCCGCCCACGAGGAGGGCGCCGGCCTCGTGGGTCTTGTCGAGCCCGCCCTGGAGGACCTTGGCGAGGGTGTCCACCCCCGCCTTCACCGGGAACATGCAAAGGTTGAGCACGGTGATGGGCCGGCCGCCCATGGCGTACACGTCGCTGATCGAGTTGGCCGCGGCCACGGCGCCGAAGAGGTAGGGGTCGTCGATAAACGGCGTGATGTAGTCCGCGGTGACGACGATGGCCGTCTCCTCGCTGATCTTGTAGACGGCGGCGTCGTCGTTCGTCTCGATGCCGACGAGCAGGTTGTCGTTGCGCTTCAACTGAAGCTGGCTGAAGAGTCCCTGGAGGTCCAGGGGGCTCATTTTGCCGGCTCAGCCGCCGCTGCGGGCGAAACTGCGGATGTCGCAGGTCATATCCGATCTCCTTCGGGGCGGATGATACTGGAAGCGGGTCGCCCGCGCAAGATGGGCGGCCCCCATTCGAACGCGCGTGGGGAGAGGCCTATTCCCGCCCGGGCAGAGCCATGGTAGGATTGCGGCATGGCGGCGACCGCGAAGTTCCGCTGCATGTGCGGGTGCGTCCACTCCGTCGGCCGCGACCTGGCGATGGACGCCATCGGGGTCGCGCACTGGCAATGCACGGACTGCCGTCGCCGGTTCGTGCTGACGTTCATGCCGCCACAATCGTTCGCGCCCGTCTATATCGACGCCGATGTCCGATCTCACGACCTGCGCAAGACGGGCTCGGCGGTGAACCCGTCCGACACCCAGAATCCCGTGCCGCCCCAGGCGATCGAATTCGCCTGCCGCTGCGGCGAGAAGGGCATGGCGCATTCGTGGATGTACGGCGGGACCCTCGTGTGCGGGGGATGCAAGTCCTCGCTTCTCCTCGTGCTGAAATACAACGTGACCCAGAAGATGCATGTCATTGTTCCCGAGTATCCAAACAGGAGCGCACCGTGATGAACCTCAGGATCGCGCCCGTCATCCTGGCTCTGGCCCTCGCGGCGTGCGAGAAGAAGGCGGAGCCCAAGCCGCCCCCGGCTGGAGCGGCCCCTCCGGCCGCCGCGACTCCGAGGCCCGAGAAGGCCGCCAACGGAGAGCCCGCGGCGATCACGGTGAAGCACGTCCTCGTGGGCACCCAGAATCGCAAGAAGGGCAACGAGGCGAGGACGCCGGAGCAGATGGAACGCGAGGCGTTGGACATCCTCGGGCGGGCCAGGGCGGGCGAGGATTTCAACGCCCTGATCCGCGCGCTCTCCGACGACCCGGGGGAAGGGACCTACTCGATGGCCAACACGGGAATCGCGAAGCAGGGCGGGGAGTACGAGCGGTCCGGGATGGTCGCGGCTTTCGGTGACGTGGGGTTCCGCCTGATCGTTGGCGAGATCGGAATCGCGCCGCACGACGCGGTGAAGAGCCCCTTCGGGTGGCACATCATCAAGCGGGTCAAATGATGGGCGCGGGCACTGCGACGCTTCGAATCGCCCGGCGCATGCTGGGTGACGTCGTCGTCCTGGAACTTCAGGGGCGTCTCGACGCCACGCTCGACCACAAGTTCCTGCGAGCCGTGCAGGCGGAGCAGGACGGGGGCTCCCGGAAGATCGTGGTGGACTGCACGCGCCTCGAATACCTGGGCAGCCGGGGGGTCTCGGCGTTCATCGCCGTGATCGACGAATTGCGCGAGGGGGGAGGGGACCTCAAGCTCGCCCGGGTGGGCGACGCGGGGGCGCTGGTCCTGGACCGATTGGGGGTCTCGAAGCTCATCCAGCGCTTCGACTCCGTGGGGACGGCGGCCGAGGCGTTCCAGACGGCAGTGGAGGACTACTTCTCCGGCGGGGCGCTCGACGTTTTTGTATCAGCCGGGGAAGGGGAGGTCTTTCACGCTTCGAGCTGTCCCCAGGTCGCGCGCATCCGCACCGTGGTGACGTATCCCTCGAAGAGGCACGCGCGCGTCGCGGGCCTGCGCCCATGCCGGCGCTGCTGCCCCGCGGACGCTTGATTCATCCTCCGGGGCTTGGCAGAATGTCCGCTTCGCCCAATTAGGAGCCCTCGCATGAACCTGCTGCTCGTTCCGCTCGCAGCGCTCTGCCTGGCGCCTCAGGAGATCCCCTGGAAGAAAACCTGGCCCGAGGCGCTCAAGGAGGCCAAGGCGCAGAAGAAGCTGGCGGTGCTGGTCTTCTTCAACGACGGAGTGAAGGACTGGAAGCGGTTCCAGGGCGAGGCGCTCAAGGACACGATGGTCCTGGGCGCCCTGAGGAAGAACGTCTGCGCGCTCATCGACCCCGAAGGGAGCGACGAGGACAACAAGCTCTGGCAGAAGATGGGCGAGAGGCGGCCCCCGATGACGTTCATCTTCGACCCGGACGGAGTGCTCCTCGCGGAGGTCGGGACGCTGAACCCGAAGCAGTACGCCGCAGCGGTCGACGCCGCCGGGCCGGCGTACTTCGACAAGATCGTGCCCGCGAAGGCGGCGCTGGCCTCCAACCCCAAGCAGGCCGACAAGCTGGCCATGCTGGGCGATGCCTACGCCAGGCTGGGGAGCCCCGCGGAGTCCGCGAAGAACTACGAGAAGGCGGCGGACGTCCTGGCGGAGAAGGGGGACAAGGCCGGGGCCCTCAAGATCCTCGAGGGCCAGCTCGACCAGTACTACGACGTGAAGTGGTACCCGCACGCGCGCGGCTGCTGCAAGCGCATCCTCGACCTCGAGCCGTCCGCCACGTCCAAGGTCGGGGGCAAGGCGGCGCTAGTCCAGGGGATGGCCGAGATGGAGGACCGGAAGTACGCGAACGCCATTCCGATCCTGCGGGACGCGGCGGGGAAATACAAGGACCCGGAGATCCATGCCAAGACGCTTGTGGTCCTGGGCACGGCGCACATGTACGGCAAGGATACTCCGAGTGCCCTGGCGATCTTCGACGAAATTATGAAGAAGTACCCGGACACAGACCAGGCCACGATCGCCAAGAACTTCGCCGAGAAGTTGCGGAAATGATGGGGTTGGCGGGACCCCGCGACCCGCGCCGCAGGGTCCCGCGCGTCGCTACTTGTTGCCGGCGCCGAAGACGTTCTGGTAGCGGTAGTACACTTCGAGCGTGAGGGCGTTGATCGCCGTGGCGTAGACCCTCCCGCCTTCGTGGCCCCAGCGGTCCTCGGCGGGGTCCCACGAGCCGTTCCCGCAGGCGTCCTTCCCGGTCTTCTGGTGGGGGACGAGCGCGTTCTTCATGGGCTCGTTCCATTTCGACCACAGGGGGCCCTTGGGGCCGTCGTACTGGAAGAGCGCGAGGGAGGCGTAGTACCAGTAGTAGAAGTCCACGCGCCGGGGCTTCCACTCCGGGACCTGCCCGACGATCGCGTGCACGGAGCCCAGGGCCGGGTCGTTCTTCTTCTTGTTCACGAAGATCCGGCTCATCACGGCGACGGCCTGCATGGCCGGGGTGTAGGCGAACTCCCGGTTGTGCTCGTCGTACACGAGGCCGGTTCCCTTCTGGTTGTAGCCCACGGCGTAGTAGCCGTTCGTCTCGGTGACCTCGTTGAGCCAGGCCATCGCGCCGTCGTAGGCGGTGCGGGGAAAGACCAGTTCCGAGAGTTCGGCCGACTTGAGCGCCATGACGGCCCACCCGGTGACCGAGGTGTCGTTGTCGTTGCAGCGGGCCGAGTACCGCCATCCGCGGCCGGGGTTCTGGGAGGCGACGAGGAAGTCGATGGACCTCTGGGCCGGATCCTTCACGACCTGCGCCCCGGTCATGCCGTAGTCTTCGCAGAGGGCAAGGGCCGCGATCGCGTGGTTGTACATGTGCTTCGGCCCGCGCTCGCCGAGGCAGCCTTCAGGATCCTGGTGGGCCATGAGCCACTGGAGACCCTTGCGGACCACCGGTCCGAAATCGAGCACCTCGCCCGGGATCACGGGATCCTGCTCGGGCTTGGAGAGCTGGGTGTAGCCGGCGCCGAGGAAGGCCAGGAGCGAGAGGCCCGTGACGCCGGGGTCGAACTCGCGCTGGCCCGTGCCGGTGCAACGGGCGGAGGCGCAGCGATCGGGGAAGGAGGCGCCCCAGGAGCCGTCGGCATTCTGGTGCCGGGCGAGCCACTTGAGGGCGGCGGTGACCGCGCTTTCCGTGGCGATGCTTCCGCCGCCTCTCTTGTACAAGTTCTCCCTGCCGCCGAAACGTCCGCCATAGCGGCCGCTGCCGCCCCCGCCCCCTCCGACCCCCATGCTGGAGTAGACTCCGGGCACCTTGGAGAGCTGGGTTCCCCGGAAGCCGGTGGACTGCCCCGGGATGTGGCTGAGGAAGTTCCTCGAATCCCCCTTCATCTGCCGGGTGTCCTCGTTGTCGTCGCTCTCGTTGTGATCGGAGGGCTTCGCGTCGGGGAAGAAGATGATCGGCTCGTCGTTGGAAGCGGGCGAGTTGGGCTCGTCCCTGGGGATGCCCTTGCGCGTGAATTCGTCCCGCGGGAGGTCGAACTCGACGATCTTGGGGGGACCGGGGATGTGCATCACGATGTCGGTAGGGCCCGTTTCAATCCCGTGTAGGCTCTCGACATACACGAGCGCGGCTCCCAGGAGGAGGACGACGTGGAGCCCCGCCGAGATGACCCACCAGGGCGCGTTGGAGAAAAGCCGCGTGCGGCCCTGGGCCGTCGTCTCCTGATACTGCTGGAGTTCGTCGAGATCCGCATTCCCATCGCTCATGGCTTGCTCCCTCATGCAGGTGGTATCAACTAACGGAGGAGGCAGCGCAAGGTTCATGCCAATCGAAAGACGGGAAAAGGAAGAGGGAATCGCACCGGGCGCGCCCCGCCCATGGGGTATGTGTGGCGGAATGCCCCAGCGGTGCTACGGGCTGGCGTTGTACCAGCCCTTCCAGTCTTCCTTGATCTTGGCCTTGGTGTTCTCCTTGGGGGCGGGGCTGTCGCGCTTGGTGAGGCGGATGAGGGCCTGGACGGCGGCGCCCCCGATGCCGGGATCCTCGTTGTCGATGTACTCGATCAGCTTGGCCCACCCGGGCTTCCCCTTGGCCTCGACCAGCCGGAAGGCGTTGTAGGCCGTCTGGGCAGGGTCGTCGAAACTTCCGGATCGGAGGTCCTGCATGATACGGTCCCACTCGGCGGAGCCCCCGGCGGAGGCGGGCGTGGCCCCGGGGACGGGTGAGGGGGCGGGGGCGGGAATGGGGCTGGGGTTGTTGGGAGTCGCGGTGACGCTGCCGACCTGGCCGCCCGCCGCCGTGGCCCACTCCTTGATGGCGTTCCGCTGGATCAGGTTGAGATGAAAATTCGGCCCCGCCCAGAAACCGTACGCATCGACCCGCACCTGGACGGAAAAAAAGCTGCTCATGGAGGTTTCGCCTGCGGTGATCTTGCGCTTCTTTGAAATCTCGTTGAGGGCGAGCAGGGAATTCCTGGCGATGGGCTCGCTGTCGCTGAGGATCCCGTCGATCGCGCAGTAGATCCACTGGTAGTCCGCGGCGACGATCTCCGCGACCTTGCCTGAGGAAGCCAGGGCCTCGTAGTTGCCCCGCATTTCGTCCGTGATCGGCATGGAGGGGATCTCCTTTCCCACCCCGGCCTTGGCCCGTGCCCCGGTCTCAAACGCCGCGGCGGGGCCGGTCGGCGGGGGCGGAGGAGGCGACGTGGGATGGGTGGCGGAGCCAGCCTTTGACGAGGCCGGGGACTTCTTGGCGGTCGATTTCGCCGGCACCTTCTCGTCCTTCTCCCCCTTGTGCATGGCAAAGAAAGCCACCGCGCCGATCAGCACCACGGCGCCCGCGCAGATGCCGATCACCATGGGGGCATTCGATTTCGGGGGGGCCCCGGAACCGCCGCGTTCGGAGCCTTCGCGGCGGACGCGGGTGACGTTCTTCTCGCCGGGGCCCTTGACGCCGGACATCTTCTTGAAGAGGTTGGTCTGGCGATTGCGGACCTTGGTGGGACGGCTGCCGCCTCCGGAGGCCGGGTCGGGCTCGGGGAGCACCGCGGGGGCCGCGGGGCGGATGGCCGTGTTGCCGGTGGGGATGCGGGCCATCGCGCCGCAGTCGGGGCAGCGGACCGTGGAACCGCCCGCCAGGTTGGTCACGTCAACCTGCGACTGGCAACGAGGACACTTGATCAACTTGGCCACGGCACCACCTCCAGCTCTTCCGGATGGGACCTCTTGAACCCTCTGATTATACGTAGGCCCATAATGGGGGTTCAAGGAAAGTGAGAGACGGGCCGATTCTCGACTTGCGGCGTTTTTCTCTTCGCCCCGGAACCCCCGTCGTTATATAGTGTGATCTCCCCCGGATCTGATGAATCCCGATAGGAATAGGAGAAGACGATGACCCCGAAGATGACCCG
>JAHFOZ010000639.1 GCA_023261405.1 Planctomycetota bacterium | reverse complement strand
AGCGTCGGGCAGCCCCCTGTGGAAAGCACGCAGATCGAGGCCGCCACACCCTACCGCCTGCTCCTGATCCAGGATGACCCGGGGGCGACCGCCGAGATCCAGGCCCTCCTCCGTAGCGTGCGGCATGTCTTCCCCTTGGAGGTGAGCCAAGCCCTCCGGCTTGACGAGGCGCTCGACCTCCAGTCCAGGCTCCCGCACGACGTGGCCCTCCTCGACCTGGCCCTCCCCGGGGCCGGCGGGCTCGATGCCGTCGAGCGCCTGCGCCGGGCCGCCCCCGCCCTCCCCGTGGTGGCCCTCGCCGCCTCGCCCGGCGACCCCACCCCGCCCCTGGCCTTCCAGCGGGGAGCCTACGACCTCCTGGTGCGGCAGGGACTCGATGCGTACCTGCTGGTCCGCTCCCTCCGCTACGCCGCCGAGCGCCGGCGGATGAAGGAGGCCCTCCGGAACCGGAAGGACAAGCTCGCCCTGTACCAGGGCGTGCTCCTCGACCTGGCCAAGGCGGAGTCCCCGGACCTCGATGCGGCGCTCCGCCGCCTGACGGAGGCTTCCGCCCGCGGCCTCGGCGTCGAACGCGTGAGCGCGTGGTTCTACAACGAGGACCACTCCGCCATCGTCTGCCGGACCCTCTTCCGCCTCTCCCAGCACGTGTTCGAGAAGGGCGTCGTCCTCCACGCGAAGGACTACCCTCGCTACTTCCAGACCCTCCGGGAATCGCGGGTCATCCCCGCCCACGACGCCTGCCGGGATCCGCGGACAAGCGAGTTCGCCGACGGGTACCTCAAGCCCCTCGGCATCGCCTCGATGATGGACGTGCCGATCCGCCTTCACGGACAGCTCATCGGCATCATCTGCCACGAACACACCGGGCCCCTCAGGGAATGGCTGCTCGAAGACCAGGAGTTCGCCTCCTCGATCGCGGACATGGCCTCCCTCGCGATCGAGACCCAGGAGCGGCGCCGCGTCGAGGAGGCGCTCCGTGAGGAACGGAACTTCGTGAACGCCGTCCTGGACACGACGGCCACGATGGTCGCCGTCCTGGACGCCCAGGGCTGCGTGGTGCGCCTCAACCGGGCCTGCGAGTCCACCCTGGGGCGCCCGGCTTCCGAGGTCCTCGGGAAGCCGTTCTGGAACCTCTACTTCAGGGAGGAGGACCGGCGGCCGGTCTCGGAACTCTTCACCCGCCCCCCGGCCTGCAACGCCACCAGCCGCCACGAGCACCCCTGGATCTGCCCCGACGAGACCTCGCGCCGCGTCGACTGGATCAAGACGCCCCTCTTTGGACCCGGCGGCGCCCCCAGGAACTTTGTCGTGACGGCCGTGGACATCACCGAGCGCAAGGCGCTCGAGGACCAGCTCATCCACGACGCCTTCCACGACCCCCTCACCGGCCTCCCCAACCGCGCCCTCTTCACCGACCGGCTCGAGCACTGCATGCGCCACGCCGGCCGCGGGAGGGGCCGGAACTACGCCGTGGTCCACCTCGACATCGACCGGTTCAAGGTCGTCAACGACAGCCTCGGCTCCGGCGCCGGAGACCGGCTCCTCGTCGAATTCGCGCGGCGACTGGGGGAAGCCATCCGCCCGGGGGACACGATCGCCCGGTTCGGCAGCGACGAGTTCGGCCTGCTCCTCGAGGACGTCGCCGAGACCGCCGACGTCATCCACGTGACCCGGAAGGTCCAGGACCGGCTCAAGCTCCCCTTCAAGGTCGAGGACCGGGAGCTCTTCGTCTCGGCGAGCGCCGGCATCGCCCTCAGCGAGACGGGATACGAGAGCGCCGAGGACGTCCTTCGCGACGCCGACACCGCCCTCTACCGCGCCAAGGGTCGCGGCGGGGCGCGCCACGAGGTCTTCGACAAGGCCATGCACGCCCGCGCCGTCGAACTTCTCAAGATGGAAACCGACCTCCGCCGCGCCATCGACCACGGCCAGTTCGCCGTCCACTATCAGCCCGTGGTGTCGCTCCGCGACGGCACCATCGCGGGCTTCGAGGCCCTCGTCCGCTGGCACCACCCCGAGCGGGGCCTCCTCCCGCCCATGGATTTCATCCCTATGGCGGAAGAGACGGAGCTCATCGTGCCCCTCGACCGCATGGTCCTCCGAGAGGCGTGCCGCCAGCTCAAGATCTGGCACGGCAAGTTCCCCCGCACGCGCCCTCTCTTCGTGAGCGTGAACCTCTCGGGGAAGCAGTTCGCCCAGCCGGACCTCGCCGCCC
>JAHFOZ010000638.1 GCA_023261405.1 Planctomycetota bacterium | reverse complement strand
GCGAGCCGGCCACGACGAGGACCCGGCCGTAGTCGCCCTTGTGGGAATCCCGCTTCCGCTTTCTCAGCCGCTGCACCCGCGGGATTGTACCAAGGGTAAGGAAGGGTTGTGAAGCAACTGCTCCGGGCTATAATGACGAACCCATGATGCTGCTCCTTGGCGCGCTCCTCGCATTCCAGCAGCCGCCCGCCGCCCCCGCGAAGACCTGCGTGGAATGCCACCGCGAGGAGGAGAAGGAGTGGCAGGGCTCCATCCATTTCCGGAACACGATAGGGTGCGCGGACTGCCACGGGAAGGATGCCGTGGACGAGTCGAAGCCCGACGGCCAGAAGCACGCCCGCGGGAAGACCTTCTCGACCGGCAAGGTGAAGGTCGTCAACGTCGAGATGTGCAAGACCTGCCATGCGGGCGTGTTTGAGGCCTTCAAGGGGAGCCAGCACTGGGAGGAGACGCAGGACCCGGACGCCAAGTCGAACGGCTGCCTCGCCTGCCATGCGCCGCACGCCACCGCGCCGGCCGACCGCCGCGCGATCCAGAACGACGCGAAGCGCGGCTGCGCCAACTGCCATCGGAAGCCCACGGCGACGCAGCGCGTGGCCATGGAGGACTATTGCAAGAACGCCGAGGGGCTCGAGAGCGAGGTCGCGCGGATCCGGGACTGGCTGGCGAAGGACCGCCCCGGCATCTCCACGAAGGCCGAACGCGAGGTCCTGGACGAATGCGTCCACAAGCTCAAATCGATCCGCACCGAGCAGCACGGCGCCCAGCCGCCGGTCTACGAGAAGATCGCCAAGGGCGTCGGGCCGCAGTCCAGGGCTGCCGCGGACGCGTACAGCAGTCTGATGGGCAAGGAGCAGGAGTTCGGGAAGCGGTTCACCGGCCTCGCCCTCTTCCTGGGCGCGCTGCTCGTGAACCTTCTCCTGATGCGCGCCTGGTTGAAACAGCGGAGTGCCCACGCATGAGGATCGCGCTCGCCGCCGTCCTGGCCCTGGCGGGCCTTGCCCCCCTCCAGGACGACGTGGTGAAGAAGATCGTGCCGGACGCGGACAGGATCAAGAAGTCCGTCCGGAAGATCTCCAAGGAATCGCGCGACAAGATCGAGAAGGCGCTCGGGGAGAAGCTGCAGGACGCGGACCTGGCACCCGCCCTCTGGGAGTGCCAGGCCATCGTCCCGGCCGTCTCGAGCATGGACCGGACGGCGGTCCGGGTCGTGGTGCTGTCCGTGAAGGGCCCCAAGGGCGTGCTTAAGCTGGGGGTCGCCGTCGCCACCCTGGAGGACACCGTGCACGCGGTCAAGGTCCTCGAGAACGGGGACGACAAGGGAGTCGAGGCGAAGCAGTTCCTGGAGCAGTTCGCGGGCCTGCAGTACACCTCGAATCTGTACAACGGGCCGGACGTGCTCGCCGCGGCCGCGAAGAGGGCCCAGGAGGGGAAGGATGCGTCGGCGAAGGAGACGGACCTCCTTCTGCGGATGAACTCCCTGATGCGCGGCGTGGGTCCGGCTTGGGACCGCCTGCTCGAGAAGGTCGAGAAGAAGGACAAGTCGGCCTCCGACGATCTGGCCGCCCTTGACAGGAGCCTCGACGAGGCGCTCAAACTGGTGCCGAACGCCGCGTTCCTCCCGGCCGCCAGCCACGACCGCTTCAAGCAGTACGGATCAGGGGCCCGCACCGACCTCTCCGAGCTCAAGGGGATGCTCGCCGCGGGAAAGTTCGACGACGCCTTCCGGAAGACCGGCGAGATCGATTCCCAGCGCTGCGCCAAGTGCCACAGCGCCTACCGGATGAAGTTCAAGGATGCGCGCCTGAAGCAGAACCTCGGGAACGGGTACTTCTCCACGAAGCTGGAGGTCGAGGTTCCCGTCCCCGCCCTCGAGGCCTCCTACCAGGCCGTGGCTTCGGGCGTGCACAAGGCGGTCCTGCTGGCGGAAGAGGCGAAGTGACGGGGAGCTTGTAGCTCGTAGCCCTACAAGCTACGAGCTACCGGCTACAAGCTCGTCCTCAACTCCCGTACTTGTAGCTCATGATCGCCCCGCGCTCCGAGTCGTAGACCCGGAGGACCGCCTGGAGGCCGATCATGTCGAAGACCTTCCGGACGGCGGGCTGGACGCTGCAGAACCGGATGTCGCCCTTGGAGTCCCGCGCGCGCTTCACCGCGCCCACCAGGACGCCGATGCCCGCGCTCGACACGTAGTCCAGTTTCTCGGCGTTCATGAG
>JAHFOZ010000281.1 GCA_023261405.1 Planctomycetota bacterium | reverse complement strand
GCCGTCGAGGATGAGCTTGTTGCCCCCCAGGAGCTCCTTCTTGGCCGCCTCGAAGAGCACGTCCATCATGCCCTTCACGCGCTGCTCGTTGGTCTCGCCCAGCTTGGAGCAGACCTCGCCCAGCGTGTTGGCCTTGTACATGGCCGGCAGCGGGTTCCCGTCCGCCGTGGCCAGCGAGAAATTTCCAAGGCCGGGCAGGCTCACGTCCTTCGCCGCGGCCAGCGAGGACTTCACCGAGGAGATCAGCGCGTCCACGAACCTCGCCCCACGCTCCTCGGAGACGTTGGCCCCCAGGGACTTCGTCAACTCCGCCAGCTTGATTTCACCCATGGATCAGCGCCCCCGCTCCGCGCGAAGGTCCTGCGCCTTCCGCGCGAGCTCCGTCTCGGTAATGACCCCCTTCTCGACGAGCAGGGGGATCAGCGCCTCCAGGAGTTGCTCGCGCGTGGGCTTCTCGCCGGCCCCCTTGCGATCCCCGGCCTCGAGGTCCCTCAGGAGTTGATCCTTGCTCTTCTCCTGAACGGGCGGCGAGGCCTCCTCTTCCTTGTAGAAGAAACCATGGATCGAGCGCAGGATCTGCGTCCGCGACGCCAGGTGCATCTCGATCCGGTTGTCCACCGCCAGCTGAACTTCCTCGATCGCCTCGTAATCGAACGGGTCGGAGGTCGCGATGGTGAGAACCCCGTCGTGGAACCGGATGGGGACCACGTGGTGCTTCTCGATCAGCTTCCGGGGGATTTTCTTCACCAGCGTCTCCGGGAGGACCAGCTCCTCAAGGTTCACCACCGGGATGCCCTGCTGCCGGGCGATAAAGCTTGTCAGGGTCTGGTCCTCGATGAATCCCAGCTTCACGATGATCGCTCCCAGCTTCCCCCCCACCGACTTCTGGAAATCCATGGCCATCTTCAACTGCTCGGGGGTGAGCAGGTTGGATTCCACCAACATCTTTCCAAGACGGACTTTATCGTCCATGCGTTACGGTACGGGCCCCCGACAAAAAAACCTTTAACGAAGTCTAGCCCCGACTTCCTTCCTTTGTCAAGGTCTAGCGGAGAGCCGCCCCCAGCTTCGCCTGCAGCGAGTTCAATATGGCCTTTACAGCGCCCTCCGCCTCCTCCCCCGTCAGCGTGCGGTCCGGCGCCCGAAAGACCATCGAGAACGCCACCGCCTTCTTACCAGGCTCGACCCCCTTCCCGCGGTATTCGCTCAGGAAACGCACGGATTCAAGGGCGGCCGGCGCCCCGGCCCGCAGCGCCGCCTCGATCTCCCTCCACGGGGTCCCCTCGGCCAGCACCACGTTCAGGTCGCGCTCCACGGGAGGCTGCCGGTTGAAATCCCGGTAGGGGGTCCCCAGACGGGCCCCCCGCACGATCTCCCCGAAATCGACCTCCGCCACCGCCGCGGCGGCTTTCAAACCCGTGAGCCCGGGCGTCGCCGACCCCAGGTATCCCAGAACCATTCCTCCCGAACGGATTTCGGCCCCCGTGCCGGCCCGGAGGAATGGCAGCGCCGCGGGCACGACCTCGAACGGCAGCGAGAGGCGACGAAACAGCGTCTCCAGCAGCCCTTTCGCGTCCAGCACGTCCCCCGGCACGGCGAGCCCGAGCACGGCCCGCTCCCCGAATCCCTTCCCGTCCGTGAAGTAGACCTGGGCGACCTCGAAGACGGGATGCAACTCCTCCCGGTAGGACTCGTTCGTCTGCAGCACCTCGAGGAGCCGCGGCGCCAGCGATTCCCGGAGCGTCCGATCCACGTTTCCCTGCGGGTCGCGCAGCGGGAGCAGAGGCCCAGGCGACCAGAACGGAACCCGGTTCGGCGTGCCCACCTCGGCGAAACTCCACGTGAGGACCTCGTACGCGCCCATCCCGGTCAGCGTCGCGCGCACCGCCTCGCAGACCAGGTCCCGCGGATCGTCCACCGCCACCCGCAGGCCGAACTGCGTGTCGCACGGGATCCTATCGTAGCCCTCCACGCGCGCCACTTCCTCGATGTAGTCCACCTCGATCCGCAGGTCGCGCCGCCCCGCGGGCGCCGTCACCTCCAGCGCCGCATCCGTGCCGCCGACACTGCAGCCCAGGCCCGCCAGGATCTCGCGGATGCGCGGTGTCGGGACCTGCATCCCCAGGACCTGCCCGACGCGCGCGGGACGCACGCGCGCCACCGGACGCGGCGGCGCCGGGACGCTCGCCTCGACGGAGCCCTTCGCCGCGCGGCCGCCCGCGAGCTGCAGGATGATCTGCGCCGCACGCCGCGACGCCCAATCCACCGTCTCATAGTCCACGCCGCGCTCGAAGCGGTAGGAGGACTCGCTCGAGAGGCCGAGCCGCCGCGAGGTGCGCCGCACCGAGACGGGATCGAACTGCGCGCTCTCCAGGACGACTTCGGTGGTCGCAGGTCCGATCTCGCTCTCCTTCCCCCCCATGACCCCGGCGATGGCCACGGGCCGCCCGGCGTCGGCGATCACGAGGCGATCCCTGTCGAGGAGGTAGGTCTTCCCGTCGATCGCCGTGAGCTTCTCGCCCGCGGCGGCGCGCCGCACGACGATCTTGCGCAGCAGGTTCGCGTCGAACGCGTGGAGCGGCTGGCCGCACTCGAGGAGCACGTAGTTGGTGACGTCGACGACGTTGTTGACCGGCCGCACGCCCGCGGACTCGAGCCGCTGCACGAGCCAGGCGGGCGAGGACCCGACCTTCACGCCCCGGATCACCCGCGCCGTGTAGCGGGGACAGAGGCCCGGTTCCGCCACCTCGACCTCGACCCCGAGGGCGTCGGTCCCTTCGGCGAGCGTGACGGCGGGGATCCGCACCCGCTTCCCGAGGAGCACCCCCACCTCGCGCGCCACCCCGAGCATGGACAGCAGGTCGGCGCGGTTCGCGGTGATCTCCAGGTCCAGTACGTCCCCCTCGATGGACTCGACCCCCGTGCCCGCCATGACGAGGAGCTTCGCGAGTTCCGCCGCCGAGGCGGGCGCGTCCACATACTCCCGGAGCCAGGACAGCGGGACTTTCATCTCAGAACTGTTTCAGGAAAGCGAAGTGGTTCTCGGTGAAGCGGCGGATGTCGGGGATTCCGTACTTGAGCATCGCGATCCGCTCGACCCCCATGCCGAAGGCGAACCCCGTGTTCGCCTCGGGGTCGATGCCGCAGTTCTCGAGCACCCTGGGGTGCACCATGCCGCTCCCGAGGATCTCCACCCAGCCGGATCCCTTGCAGACGGGGCAGCCCTTCGCGCCGCAGATAAAGCAGGAGACGTCCACCTCGGCGCTCGGCTCCGTGAACGGAAAGTAGCTCGGGCGGAAGCGGATGCTCGTGGCCGGCCCCCACATGGACTTGGCGAAGAGGTCGAGCACGCCCTTGAGGTGGGCGAAGGTGATCCCAGGCCCCACCAGGAGGCCCTCGACCTGGTGGAACATCGGCGAATGGCCGGCGTCCGGTTTGTCGGGACGGAACACCTTGCCCGGGGCGATCACCCGGATGGGCGGCTTCCGGGACCTCAGGGTCCGGATCTGGACGGGCGACGTGTGCGAGCGGACGAGGTAGGGAGGCTCGACGTAGAACGTGTCGAACCCGTCGCGCGCCGGATGGTCGAGCGGGATGTTGAGCGCCTCGAAATTGTTGGCCTCCGTCTCGATCTCGGGGCCGTACACGACGTCAAATCCGAGCTTCATGAAGACGCGGCCGATCGCGTCCCAGGTGGAGTAGATGGGGTGGCGCCGCCCGAACTCCGGGGCCCGGCCCGGGAGGGTGAGGTCGAGGGCGCCTGCGGCAGCCGCGACGGCCTTCGTGCGGCCGAGTTCCTCCACGCGCCGCTCGAACTCGGCCTTGATCCCGTTGAGCTTCTGTCCGGCGGCCCCCTTCTGCTCGGGCGGGACCGACTTGAGGAGGACGAAGAGGTCGCGGACCCTCCCCTCGCGGCCGAGGTAGCGGCTCTTCAGCTGCTCGGCCGGCACGGTCGCGGCGTCCTTCTCGAACGCCGCCTTCAGTTCCGCGATCTTTGCGTCGAGGTCCATATAGACTTGGTGCGCGGTCTCATCAGTTCGTACCGCTGCGCACCGCTTATAGCGGGCAGCCTGCAGCGGGGTCCACGAGCTACACGCTGCAGGCTACGCGCCGTGCGAGCAACGACACGGACTTCTGACCGCGAGCACTAGGAGCCATCGGTCTTCCCTATGGCCCCGGGGTGGTTCCTGGAAACGGGCGGATGCCCTACTTTCCCGGCGCCGCCGGCGCCCCCAGCGCCTGCTTCGCCGTCTCGACCAGCTCGTCGAAGGCCTTGGGCTCCGAGAGCGCGAGCTCCGCGAGGGCCTTCCGGTTGAGCGTCACGCTGGCCTTCTTGAGGCCGTTGATGAACCGGTGATAGGGGAGGCCGCGCTGCTCGCACGCCGCGTTGATGCGGATGATCCACATCGAGCGGTAGTCGCGCTTCTTGTTCTTGCGGCCGAAGTAGGCGTAGCGCCCCGCGCGCATCACCGCTTCCATCGCGGCGCGGTGGAGCTTGCGCCGGCCGGCGCGGAACCCCTTGGCGCGCTTCAGGATCCGTTTCGTGCGCTGCTTGCGGGCAGGACCGCTTGAAACTCGAGGCATGGCTTCTCCTTATTGCTGGAGCATCTTGCGGACGTCCTTGGCGTCGTGGGCCGCCTCGAAGAGCCTCCACCGGCGCATATGACGCCGGCGCTTGGACGACTTCCCCGACATGATGTGCCTCTTCCCCGCGGGGCGGAAGAGGACCTTGCCGGTGGCGGTGACCTTGAAGCGCTTCTTCGCGCCCTTATTCGTCTTCATCTTAGGCATTCGTTCCTCCTTGGGGCGCCGCGGCGGGCGGCGGGGGTGCCGTCGGCGGAGCCGGGGGCGCGGCCTCCACCGGGGCCTCCTGTTTCGGCTTGGGCTTCAGCCCAGGCTTCGGCAGGAGCGTGACCTGCATCCTCGGCCCGAACATCGAGATGTCGTGCTCGATCTTCGAGACGTCCTCCAGTATCTTCTTGATCTTGTCCATCATGGCGCGGCCCGTCTCCTTGTGCGCCATCTCGCGGCCGCGGAAGAAGATCGTGATCAGGATCTTGTCGCCTTCCTCCAGGAACTCGCGCGCCTTCTTCAGCTTCGTCATCAGGTCGTGGTCGTCCGTCCTCGGCCGGAGCCGGACTTCCTTCACCTTCTGCACGTGCTGCTGCGCGCTGGACTTGTGCGACTTCTTCTTCTGCTCGTACTTGTACTTCCCGTAGTCCAGGAGCTTGCAGACGGGCGGCCGCGCCTCGGCGGCGACCTCCACGAGGTCGAAGCCGCGTTCCCTCGCGATCTGCCGCGCCTGCTCGGTGGGCATCTCGCCCAGCATGGCCCCGGCTTCGTCCACGACCTTGACCCGGGGTACCCGGATCCGGTCGTTGATGCGGTGCTCGTCGCGCGGGGGCGGAGGCCCTCCGCGGTTAAAGGGCGGTCTTGGCAGAAACGTCCCTCCTCAAAGCGGCAACAAACTCCTCGACCTTCACGACGCCCTGGTTGCCCTTCTTGTGCCTGCGAACGGCAACCGTCCCGGCGCCGGATTCCCTGGCCCCCACGACGGCCATGTACGGCGTTTTCTGGATTTCGCGGGCTTTGATCTTATCCGAGATGTTGTCTCCGGACAAATCAATTTCGCTCCGGAGTCCGGCCTCCAGGAGCAGCCCCTGCACCTTCCGGGCATGGGCCTCGACCTCGGGCGTGAGGGGGGTCACGGCGAGGATGGCGGCCTGGACCGGGGCCAGCCAGAGCGGGAACTCGCCCCCGTAGTGCTCGGTGAGGACCCCGATGAACCGCTCCAGGCTCCCCAGGATCGCCCGGTGGATCATGACGGGGGCGTGGCGCTGGCCGTCGGCGCCCTCGTACTCGGCCCCCATCCTCAGGGGGAGCTGGAAGTCGAGCTGGATCGTCGCCAGCTGCCAGGCGCGGCCGATGGCGTCCTTCATGTCGAAGTCGATCTTCGGCCCGTAGAAGGCGCCGTCGCCCGCGTTGACCACGTAATCGACCTTGCTGTCCTTGAGCGCCTTCTCGAGAGCGGCCTCCGCCGCGTTCCAGGCCTCGACCTTCCCGAGGAACTTCTCGGGCCGGGTGGACAGCTTCGCCACGAAGGGCATCTTGAAGACCTCGGCGTACACGCGGTTGACGAAGTCGATCTGCCCGCTCATCTCCTGGCCGATCTGCTCCTCGGTGCAGAAGATGTGCGCATCGTCCTGCTCGAACTTGCGCACGCGGGTCATGCCCGAGAGGACGCCGCGGACCTCGTTCCGGTGGAGCGGGCAGAAGTCGGCCATGCGCCAGGGGAGTTCGCGGTAGCTCCGCCGCCGGTGCTTGAAGATGAGCACGTGGCTGGGGCAGTTCATGGGCTTGAGCGAGTAGTCCTCCTCGTCGATCTTGAGGAGGAACATGTTCTCGCGGTAGTGCTCCCAGTGGCCGGAGAGCTCCCAGAGCCCCTTGTTGTAGAGCTGCGGGGTCACGACCTCCTGGAAGCCGCGCTTGCGGTACTCCTCGCGGATGAAGGCCTGCACCTCGTTGTAAACCACGGCGCCCTTCGGGAGGAAGAAGACCGCCCCCGGCGACCAGTCGTGGAACATGAAGAGCTCCAGATCCTGGCCTAGCTTCCGGTGGTCGCGCTTCTTCGCCTCCTCGATCTGCCGCAGGTGGTCGTCCAGCGCCTTCTGCGAATGCCAGGCGGTCCCGTAGAGCCGCGTAAGCATGCGGTTCTTCTGGTCGCCCTTCCAGTAGGCGCCCGTGACTTTCGTCAGCTTGATCGCCTTCACGCGGCCCGTGGCGGGGACGTGAGGGCCATCGCAGAGGTCGGTGAAGTCTCCATCCGTGTAGGTCGAGGCCGTGGGGTCCTTGATGTCCTTCTCGAGCGTCTCGACCTTGTAGGGCTGCCCCATCTCTTTCATCGCGGCGACCACCTGCTCCTTCGGCAGATCCTTCCTCTCGAAGGGGTAGTTTGCCTCGATGATCCTGCGGCACTCGGCCTCGATCTTCGGCAGGTCCTCCTCGGAGAACTTAACGCCTTCCGGGAATTCCATGTCGTAGTAGAAGCCGTTCTCGACGGGCGGGCCGTAGCCGAAGCGCATCCCCGGACCGTAGATCCGGCGCACGGCGCCCGCCATGATGTGCGCGGCCGAATGGCGGATGACGTCGAGGCCGTCCGGAGTGTCCTC
>JAHFOZ010000280.1 GCA_023261405.1 Planctomycetota bacterium | reverse complement strand
GAAGGACCTGGTCCCCCACGTCGACGCGACCTTCCGGACGGTGGCGTCGCGGGAGGGGCGCGCGGTGATGGGCTGGTCGATGGGCGGCTTCGGCGCGCTCAAGATGGGCTTCAAGCACCCGGAGTTCTTCGGCTCGGTGGTCTCCTTCGGCGGCGGCTTCGTCACGGGGGAGGACTTGAAGAAGCGGCGCTCCGGCCAGCTCAAGAAGACGTTCGGGGACGATCCCGAGAAGTTCCAGGAGGATTCCCCCTGGGAGCTCTCGAAGAAGAACCTGGAGAAGATCCGCGACCGCCAGCCGCTGCGGCTCGCCGTGGGAACGAAGGACTCCCTCCTCGAGCCCAACCGCAGGATGAAGGCCTTCCTCGAGGACCTCAAGCTCGCGCCCGAGTACGAGGAGATCGAGGGCGTGGGCCACGAGCCGCCCAAGGTCTTCGCCGCCCAGGGCCTCAAGGCCCTCCAGTTCCACGCCCGCCACTTCGGGAAGTAGGGGTTCGACAGCAGCACCGGATAACCTTCTCTTCGCAAGAGAGCGGAGCACGGATCCCTGCCGGGCTCACGCATGATCGCGGTGCTCCATTCTCAGGGGGAGCGGCCCAGACGGACCCCGCGCTTCTTGTGCTTCCCCCCGTATCCCCCCGGATACTTCCCCTGTATGCTTCTGGATACAGGGGCGGGCCCGGACGGATCCCCTCCTCCGCCATCCCCCCTTCCCCGGCGATGGCACGCCCCTTGCTCCTCCTTCCCCGGAGGTGCAAGGATGAGAAGGTTCTGGCTGGCGCTTCCGGTCCTCGCGCTGGTGCCCGCGCTCTTCGCGCAGGATCAACCGAAGAAAGCCGTGGAATCCCCCCTCAAGCGCGCGGTCGCCGAGCCCGCTTCGGAGAAGTTCGAGCTCCCCGGGAACGGCATCGCCTGGAAGAAGGGGCTCGATGCGGCCCTCGACCAGGGCAGGCCCATCCTCCTCTTCCAGCTCCTCGGCAACTTCGACGACGTCTACTGCTGAACCAACGCCCGCATCGCGAGAAGCGTGATCTTCTCCGACCCGGACGTCGCAGCCCTCGTCAGGTTAAGCTTCGTCGCCGCCTGGGAGAGCGTCCGTCCCGTGCCGGTCGTCGAGATCGACTTCGGCAACGGCGCAAAGATCAAGCGGACCGTCAACGGCAATATCGCAACTTACATCTGCGCCCCCGACGGCCGCGTCATCGACATCATCCCCGGGCTCAACGACCCGAAGGCGTACCTAGAGGCGCTCCGGGACGCGCTTGCGCTCTACCATGCCTCCCGCAAGGCGGCGGTCGACACGGTCCTCGCCTACCATCGCGCGAACCAGAAGGAGCCCCAGCGGTACGTTGAGGCGGTCCGCGACAAGGGCAAAGCGATGGTCGAGTCGAAACTCAAGTACGTCCTCGTCCCCCGGAAGTCCGAGGCCGTCGCCCCAAAGGAATCCTCGACCGAGGCCGCCCTCCTCGCCGCCGACACCGAGACCAACTGCAAGGAGCGCAAGCCTCTCATCCACGCGATCCTGGCCGAGAAGGCCTGGCGTCCCGCGGACCTCACGAAGCGGCTCTACAAGGACGTCCTGCATGTGGACCTGGACGATCCCTACCTGGGACTGGTCACGACGGCCTTCAACGGGGGCGCCTACGGCACGCGCTAGGAAACCCGTACACAACCTGACCGGAGAACACAGTAGAGATCGCGCACTGAGAAGGGTCCCTCAGCGCGCGGGCTCGAGGGCCGACTGGGCTTCCCTCGCGAGCTTAAGGATCTCCCAATAGGGGGGAACATACCCGCGCGCCGCCTGGAAGTCCCGGACCCGGTCGTCAAGAAGCGCCCTCATCGCCCCGTGCCGGCCGTGGAACCAGCGGCTCTTGAGCGCCGCCGTGGCGCTCATCCCCTCGGGGATCGGGCCCGTTGAGCCGAGGAGGTTGGCCACCCCGCTCCAGGCCTTGAGCGCCCGGGCCACCGGGAGCAGGGGCCAGGAGTACTTCAGCGTCTCCCCCCGCTCCGCCGCTTCCAGCAGGATGTCCGTCACCGCGTTGTCGAGGTGATCCTTCAGCAGCGTGTCGGGGTCGCGCCACTCCGCCACCACGCGGAGCTGCGGGTCGTACTCGAGGTCCGACGGCTCCTGCGTGAGGGTGTGCGTCACCCCGAACGCCGACAGCCAGGAGCAGAGGCCGGCCGACGAGAGGCTCGAGAGCCCCATCCAGAGCGTGACGCCCGTCTTTCGGTAGGCCGCGGACGCGACCTCGGAGCAGAAGAGCCGCGAGTGATCCTCGAAGTCCATCTCGAAGTCGTATGGGATGTGGCGCGCCGCCGCCTCCCCCAGCGCGAGGGACGCGGCCTTGTGCGGGAGCAGGGGGTCCGCGGCGAGGGCGGGCAGGTCCGCGCGGAGCCGGAGCGCCATCACCCGGAGCTTGGTGTCGCGTAGGTACTCCTCGATCGTGGCGACGGCGACCCCCTTCTCGATGTGCGCTTCGAGGATGGATACCTTCGCCGTCGACGCCTCCACGTGCACGAGCGCGACGTGGGAGAAGTTCCCGGGATAGTCGCTGCCCCGCGCGATGAGCGCCGAGGTCGCCGCGCCGCCGCGGGAGAGCAGGATGTCGCCGCTGTGCACGCGGACGCCCCGGACGAGGACGGAGGGGGTGGCGGAGGGCTCCTCGGGACCCGACGACATCGCCGGGGCCGCGGACGGGGGCGCCTGGAGCATCGACTCTTCGAGCGCCATCCGTCCGCCGTAGAGCAGCCGGTAGATCCGGATCCGGCTCGCGTCGGCCTGCATGTCCCAGCCCGTGGACTGCCTCTTCACCGCCTCGCGCATCGAGGTCACGAGCCCCAGGAAGGCGGACAGCTGGTCAGGAACTGCGGCGACCAGCGGCCCGAGCGCGAAGAGGGTCTCCTCGATCTCGACGAGGAGCGGATCGTCCGGGGCGCAGCGTCGCGTGTCGAGGCGGGCGACGAGTTGCGCGCCTCGCTCAAGCGAGGCCCGGAGGGTCTCCCGGACCGCGCGGCTGTCCCCGCTGCGGGCGGCGGCAAACCGGGCCTCCAGGTCCTTCCAGTGCTGGTCCCGGTTCCAGGCGAACGGGCTCCGGGACGCCGGGCGCGGCGGCACGGGGGCAGGATCGGGGATCAGCAGGAGGAGGTAGAGGCCGCCCAGCGCCAGGAGACTCCGGAAGATGATTTTCCGGATCATCCTCCTTCGAGACGGCGCGGCACCCGCCGCGGGAGCCTCGGGGCCGCTGCTCATTTCCTATATCCGAAGTTCCATACGAACTGATGAAGCCGCGCACTCAGTCCCTCGCGGCCGCCTTGAGGAGCGTCGTCGCCTGGGCTATCCCCGCGGCGTAGAGCTCGAGGGCCTCCGCCACGTTCACGGCCTGCTTCACGGCTTCCTCCCAGTTCCGCTCCTCGACCGCCTCGCGGATGCCGGGGAGCGTCTTGACGCCGTAGCCGGTGTAGAAGCCGGGGGCGTAGATCTGGTGCTTGTACCACGGCCGCCGCGGAAGGCCGTCCGCGCCCGTCAGCGCCCGCTCGCTCTTCAAGAGGAGACCGTCCAGGGACTTCCCGGCCTCCGGTGTCATCGCCTTCCCCGATTTCTCCAGGGCGCGGCGCGCCTCGTCGTTCTCCTGCGCGCTTTTCCCCAGCGCCACAACCGCCTTTTCGAAGCGCGCGAAGTCGAGCGCGGGCACGGA
The DNA here is from genome assembly GCA_023261405.1 of Planctomycetota bacterium. GTDB lineage: Bacteria > Planctomycetota > MHYJ01 > MHYJ01 > JACPRB01 > JACQFK01. The sequence goes on along the minus strand of JAHFOZ010000280.1, from coordinate 3,496 downwards.
CGGCTGCGGCTTCGGCGCCACGAAGTCCTGCCGGGGATCCGCCGCCGCCTCGTATCGCCCCTCCTTGAGAAGCCGGTTCCTCTTCTCCGTCTCCTCCCGGAGGTCGTTCACGAGCTTGGCGATCTCGCGGCCGTAGCCCGCGATCGTCTCGGAGGAGGCCGTGAACTCGAATGGGAGCGTGTCGGCATCCGCCAGCCGGAGGACGACCCGTCCGGCGATCTGGACGAGCGCGACGCCGTAGGCGAACCCGGGATCCCCGAACCTCGCGTAGTGATCGAACGAATCGTAGATCGAATGGTAGGAGCCGCCGCCGTTCTCGCCGTTGAAACCGAGATCGAGCGACGCGATCCCGAGGTGGTCGAGGAAGACCGTGTAGTCGGAGCCCGAGCCCAGGGCCTCGATCCGGAGCTCCGCGCGCTCGCGGGCGTCGCGCTGCTCCTCGGGCGTCCCCCGGGTGAGCCGCAGGGCGCGGAGCCGCTCGGCGACGCTGATTTTCTTCTGGGGGTCGGTGACGTCACGAGCCGCCTGGTTGACGAGCCTCTCCAGGGAATGCGAGCCGCTCGCGTGGAGGAAGCCGCGGCCGTTGGTGTCCGAGTTGATGTAGGCGACGGCGTGCCGCTTCAGCTCGTCCGCATGGAGCTCCGCCCATTCGGTCGAGCCGATCAGCCCCTCTTCCTCGCCGTCCCACGCGCAGTAGACGATCGTCCTCCTGGGCCTCCAGCCCGCCTTCGCCAGTTCGCCGAGCGCGCGCGCCTCCTCCATCACCGCGACCATCCCGCTGACGGGGTCCGCCGCGCCGTTGACCCAGGCGTCGTGATGGTTGCCCCGCAGGACCCACTGGTCGGGCCGCTCGCTCCCGGCCATCCGGGCGATGATGTTGTAGAGAGGCACCATCTTCCAGTCGAACTCCAGCTTCAGGCGGACCCGGGTCGGGCCGGGGCCGAAGTGATAGGGGATCGGCAGCGAACCGCGCCACGGCTCGGGGACGACGGGGCCTCCGAGCGCCTGGAGGAGGGGGAGCGCGTCGTCGTGGGAGATCGGGAGGACCGGGATCCGGGTCACCGTGGGAGCGTCCTTGATCGGAAGGCGCTTCGCGTCCGCCGTCGCGCCGACCCCGGGCGTGAGCGGGTCGCCCGGGTAGAGGGGCATGTCCATGACCGATCCCCGCTGGGCACCGCGACCGCTCCGGTACGGGCCCTTCGGATACACGTCGCCCTGGAAGAATCCGTCCTCGTGCGGATCGGAGTAGATGATGCAGCCGATGGCTCCGTGCTCGGCGGCGACCTTGGGCTTGATCCCGCGCCACGAGCCGTAGTAGCGGGCGAGGACGATCTTCCCCTTCACGTCGATCCCGCGCCGCTCCAGCTCCTCGTAGTCCTTCGGGATCCCGTGGTTCACGTAGACCAGCTCGCCGCTCACGTCGCCGTCGCAGGAGTAGGCGTTGTAGACCGGCAGCTGCTCGTCGGCCTGGCCGGACGTCGCGTCCTCCTTGAGGGCCGGCTCGGCGAGCGAGGCCGTGAAGCTCGCGGGCGCCGTCATCTCGAGGAGCCGCGTCCGGGGCGTGGGGAAGAGGACCTGGAACTCCTCGATCCGCGTCTCGAAACCCCAGGACTTGAACTGCGCGGCGATGAACCCGGCGTTCTCCCTGTCGTAAGGGGATCCCAGGTGATGGGGCCGCGCCGCCAGACGCTTCATCCAGTCGCGCAGGTTGTCCGCCTTGATCTGGGCGTCGAAGCGGGCCTCGAGCGCGCGCTGCCCGGCGGCCTGCGCTTCGCCGAAGCCAAGGAAAGGCGGATCGTCCGCCGGGGAGATTGAACCGCACCCCGGCAGGCACGCGAAGAGCAGGCAGACGGTTCTCATCGGGGGACTATAGCAGGCGGGGGGTGGACGGTACAGCTCCGACGACGCCGTCCCTACTTCCCGACCGTGAGGGTGAAGCGCTGCGTCGCGGCGCCCGCCCGCTCCACCGAAGTCGAGAGCACCTTCTCGTTCCCCCACTGGAGCACGGCGGGGTCCAGCTTCCGCACCTCACGGTCGATCGTCACGCCGACCTCGACGTCCCAGGTCCCCGCCGCGGCGGGAGTGCCCGTCAGGACGCCCGTTGCCCCGTCGAGCTTCAGCCAGTCCGGTCCCTTGGCCAGCGCGAACTTCGGCTTCTCGAGATCCCAGAAGCCGGCGCTTTCCCTTCCGTTCACCTGGCGCAATCTCAGGTCGCCCAGCGACCGGTTGGCCTCGATGGCATAACGGTACAGCGCCCCGACCGTCGCCGTCAGCGGCGGCCGGCTGTAGATCACGGGCCTGGGACCGGCCGCGTAATCCGAAGGTCCGCTGCGCTTGCCCTGCTCGTCGACCGCGACGACGCGCCAGTAAGTCCGGAAGGGCCGGGCGGGATCGGCGCGGTCCCCCAGCACCGCCAGCTCCGTGGCTTCCGTCTCCGCTATGAAGTTCGAGGGGAACGGGCTGGCCAGTTCCTTGCTCCCCCCGATGGAGACGGCGTAGGGCTGGTCGCTGATGGAGAATCCCTTCTCGTCGCTGCCGTACACCCGATACCGCACGGGCTTCCGGCCCGTGGGGTTGGGCTTCCAGCGGAGCAGCGCCGAGCCTTTGCCGGCGTCGTGGTCGAGGCTCAACTCGACGGGCACGTTCGGCCCGCGCGCCGTGAAGCTCCACACGGGACCCCAGGGCCCCCAGACCCCCTTCCCATCCTTGGCCCGCACCCGCCAGAAGTACTTCCGATCCGCGGAGAGGAGGCCGGCGCCGGGCAGGGCGTACTGGGCCTTCCCCTTGTCGGCGGTCCGGGAGATCAACTTGTAGAAGTTCATCGAGAGGGGCCACCGCAGGTCCGGGCGATTGGAGAGCTCGAACTGGTAGTCCGCGATCGCGTCCCCGTCGGGATCGGCCGGCGGCGTCCACCGGAAGACGACATCCGTGCCGTTGCTCTCGCCCTTGTCCGCGGGATGTAGCGCGGCGGTTGCCGCCGCCGGCGGCCGGGAGGCGGACCGTTCGACCCAGTCGTGCGTGATCCGCACGCGGCGCGTGCCGGGTGACTCGTCCGTGTAAACGAAGGAGTTTCTGCCGACGCCCATCCCCGGAAGGGCGAAGGGCGCCATCTGGAGATCGTTCACGATGGCCAGGCTCTTCAGGCGCGCGGCCCCGGAGAGCCGGCAACGGATCTGGTATCCATACCGCGCCGTCGGGGCGCCGGGATTGAAGGCGAAGAACTTGTCCAGGCTCTCCGTGGCGGGCTCCCAGATCTTCCCGTCCCAGGAGAGCGAGAACTCCGCGCCCGCGCCCTCCGCCGCGAGCCGGCCGCCGACGAGGACGTAAGGGGCGCGCATCGCCCAGACGATCGTCCCTTCCGACAGACCTTCGGGAGTGGACTTCACGCCGTCGACCGCGACGGCCCCTTGCTTCCAGGTCTCTCGTGAAAAGTCGGGCCGGTACTCCCAGAGCCCGTTGCAGACGGTGTCGGGATACAGCAGCGAGCTGGTCGCGC
>JAHFOZ010000279.1 GCA_023261405.1 Planctomycetota bacterium | reverse complement strand
TCGTGGCGGACGAGCGGTTCAAGCTGGTGACGTTCACGGGCAGCCCGGCGGTGGGCTGGGAGCTCAAGCGGAAGGCGGGCAAGAAGCGGGTGGCCCTGGAGCTGGGGGGGAACGCGGCGGTGGTGGTCCACGAGGACGCGGACCTCGATCTCGCCGTCGAGCGCGCGGTGGCGGGCGGGTTCGCCTACTCGGGCCAGGTGTGCATCTCCGTGCAGCGGATCTACCTCCATGAAAAGGTGGCCGACGAGTTCACGCGGCGTTTCCTCGAGAAGGCGAAGAAGCTCGTGATGGGCGACCCGATGGACGAGAAGACGGACCTCGGGCCGATGATCGACGAGGGGGCGGTGCGGAAGACGCAGGAGTGGGTGGACGAGGCGGTGAAGGGCGGGGCGAAGGTGCTCTGCGGCGGCCGGGGCGAGGGTCGTTTCTTCCCTCCCACGGTGCTCGAGGGGGTGCGGCCGGGGATGCAGGTGCACGGGTCCGAGGCCTTCGCGCCGCTGGTGAATCTCTACCGGTACCGCGAGTTCCCGGAGGCGCTGGCGGCGGTGAACGACTCGGCCTACGGCCTCCAGGCGGGGGTCTTCACGCGGGACGTGGGGCGCGTCTTCCAGGCCTTCGAGACGCTGGAGATGGGCGGCGTGATCCTGAACGACGTCCCCAGCTGGAGGGTCGACCACATGCCCTACGGGGGCGAGAAGGATTCCGGGCAGGGCCGCGAGGGGGTCCGCTACGCGATCGAAGAGATGACGCAGCTGCGGCTCCTGGCGCTGAACCTCAAATGACCGTCGAAATCCTCGAGTTCGAGAGCCGAGTCCTCCGGGGAAACCCGCTGGGCGACCCGCACGTGCGGCGGGTGCCGGTCTACCTGCCGCCGTCCTATTCGGAGGGCCGCTATCCCGTCCACTACGTGCTCACGGGCTTCACGGGGTTCGGGGAGCTGCTGCTGCAGCGGGGCGCGTGGTCGGAGTCGCTACCCGAGCGGCTGGACCGGCTGATCCGCGCTCGGGCGATGCGCGAGGCGATCGTGGTGATGCCCGACTGCTTCACGCGCTACGGCGGCTCGCAGTACCTGAACTCGACGGCCACCGGGAGGTACGAGGATCACATCGTGAAGGAGCTCGTGCCGTACATCGACCGGACCTACCGGACGAACGGCCGACGCTCGGTGCTGGGCAAGTCGAGCGGCGGCTACGGCGCGATGGTCCTCGGGATGCGCCACCCGGACGTCTTCCAGGCGCTCGCCTGCCACTCCGGCGACATGTACTTCGAGTACTGCTACCTGCCGGACTTCCCCAAGTGCCTGGACCTGCTCCGCCGCCACGGCGGGCCGGCGAAGTTCCTGAAGGCCTGGGAGAAGATGCCCAAGCGTCTCGCGGGAGACCTCCACGCGGCGGTGAACACGATCGCGATGGCGTCGTGCTACTCCCCGCGCGGGAAGTCCTTCGACCTGCCGTTCGACCCCGGGACGGGCGAGCTGCTGCCGGCCGTGTGGCGCCGCTGGAAGGCCTGGGACCCCATCAACATGCTCCCCCGTTACGCGGCCAACCTGAAGCAGCTGAAACTGGTCTTCCTCGACTGCGGCCGCCGGGACCAGTTCGCCCTGCACCACGGCGCCCGGATCTTCGCCTCCAAGGCCCGCGCCCTGGGCGTCCGAGTGGTCCACGAGGAGTTCGACGACGACCATTCCAACATCTCCTACCGCTACGACCGCTCCCTCTCCCTCCTCTCCGCCAGGATGGCAGGATCACTCTGAGGGGGTACAAAACAACCTGGCTGTTTTGTACCAACGAAGTGCTTTGTTTCATTTTCGGGAACAAAGCCTGCGTTTCGGCGTTTAGTAGATAGCGTTACTACCAAGATTATGGGAAGCCGAGAAAAGCTCCTGGACTCCGCCTGTGCCAGCTTTGGCCAGAAGGGATATCATGCCTCGAGTGTCGATGACATCCTTGAGGCGGCGGGCGTCGTCCCTTCGAATTTCTACTACCATTTCAAGTCCAAGGAAGCCCTGGGGTTTGAGGTGCTGGAGTGCATCTTCGAGCGCGCCCGCTCCCGGTTTACCCCCCTCCTCGAAGACCCCTCCCGGCCTGCCGCTGCCCGGCTGGAACAACTCTTCGGCCTCTTCGTCAAAAGGATGGCCGACAGCGGCTGCTGTGGCGGCTGCCCGATGGGGAACCTGGCCCAGGAGCTTTCGGACTCCTACCCCGCTTTCCGCGAGCAGCTCGCAGGCTTTTTCGAGGAATGTATGAAGGGGATCGAGGCCGTGCTTCAGCAGGGTGTCTGCTCCGGCGAGTTCCGGCAGGACCTCGATCCCCGCTCTACGGCGATCCTGCTCTTCGGAGCGATCGAGGGGCTCATGCTCCTCTCCAAGAGCCTGAAGGATGTCGCCCCGATGGAAATGGGATTCCGGCAGGGAATGGCCCTGCTGATGAACAAGGACAATGGATAGATAGGAGATACCGGACCCCGGTCCCAGTGAAACCATGGAAACAAGCTTCGAATTCCTGATCGAGACCCACCGCGACGCGCTCTGGCGCGCCGCCCTCAAGTTCACCCACGGCGATGAGGCCCTCGCCGACGACATGGTCCAGGATACCTACGTCAAGGCCCTCCGCAGCGCCGACCGCTTCCAGACCGGCACCAACCTCCGCGCCTGGCTCCTCCGCATCCTCTACAACAACGTCATGAGCATCTTCCGCCACCGCCAGGTCGCCCGCGAGAACCCCTTCCCCGAGGGCTTCGACCCCGAGACGGACTCCCCGGCGGACACCGAGGTCAGCGACGAACTCCTCCAGGCCATCAGCGACCTCCCCGAGGACTACCGCAAGGTCTTCCTCATGGCCGCACTGGAGCAGGCCTCCTACCAGGCCATCGCCGACAAGCTGGGCATCCCCGTGGGCACCGTGATGTCCCGCCTCTGGCGCGCCCGGAAGACCCTCCAGCAGAAGCTGGCCGCCCCCGCGGTGAATTGAGCCTCCGACCCCCGGCGTACCATAGCTGCAATGGGTCGGGCAGGCTTCCTCCTCCTGGCACTGATCGCGCCCACGTCGGGGACGGACGAGATCCGCATCCCGCAAGCGCGCGCGCCCCGGGTCTACACCGAACCCCACATGGTCCAGGCCGGCGACGACTGGTACTGGCTCCGCTTTCCCACGGCCTACTCCTCCCGCTGCCCCGCCCCCGTCGCCATCCTCCTCCATGGCCGCGAGGAAAGCGAGACCGACCAGGCCCGCGCCCTCATCCACGGACCCTGGGCCGCCGCCTTCCAGCAGCGCGGCTTCATCGTTGCCGCCCCCGGCATGATGCGCCGCCACCGCCCCACCTGGGTCGACGCCGGCCCCTACCTCACGAGGATCTCCCGCCACCTTCGCCGCACCTACGCCCCCCCGGGCATCGCGCTGGCCGGCTGGTCCGCGGGCGCCCGCGCCGCCGTCGAGTACGGCTTCAAGAATCCCTGGGATTTCGACGCCGTTCTCGCCCTCGGCGGAGGCATGGCCCCGAAGGCCGACCCTGACGCCCGCGAGCTCCCCCTCTTCATCGGCGTGGGCTCCCGCGACGAAACCTGCCTCGAGCAGGTTCGCGCCCAGGCCGAGGAGCTCCGCCGCCAGGGTTTCGCCCGCCTCACCTACCGCGAATACCCCACGGGCCACGCCCTCTCGGACGACCTCGCCACCGACGGCGCCTCCTGGTCCCACTCGCTCCTGGATTCCTTCCGCTCCCGCCAGGACGCCCGCCGGGAGCACGCCCGCCGGCGGCGCCCCGAGTGCCAGACCGCCGAGATGTGGGCCGAGCTCGCCGAGTTCTGCAGCCTTCACCGCCTGGCCGACGCGGCCTCCGATGCCCTCCGCAGGGCCTTCGAAGTGAACCCGATGAACGAACGCGCCCGCCTCGCCGCCGGCCACCTCAAGGTGGGCCACCACTGGCTCTCCCCCGAGGACCTGGAGCGCGCCCCCGTCCTGCCCGACGGCCGCGAGATCCTCACGCTCTCCCGCGCCACGCTGGCCGAGGCCGCCCGCCTCGCCGAGCGCGACCTACTTTCCCCCGACCCCGAGGTCCGCGCCGAATCGGCCCTCGCCCTCCGCCTCCTCGCCATCGACTCCTCCCTCGCCGCCCTCGTCCGCGCCCTCCGCACGGAGACCGACCGCTCCCTCCTCCCCGCCCTCCAGGAAGCCCTCCTCCGCCAGAAACCCAAGGCCCTGGCCGCCGCGCTCCAGAAGTGGGCGGGCGACGCCGCCGTGGAGCTCGAACCCAAGGCCGCCGCCCTGGAGATCCTGGAGCGCCTGGGCGGCGAATGCGCCGTCAGCGTGGTCACGGTCTTCTACTTCACCGATCCCGCCGCGCGGCCCGCCGCGCGCTGCATCCTCGCCAACTTCGGAGAGCCCGCCCTCGCCCGCCTCGGCCCCATCCTGGCCGACCGCGACCCCGAGAATGCCGCCCTGGCTGCCGCCGCCCTGGGCGAAATGCGCCTCGCGCGCGCCGCCCCCATGCTCATCCGCCTCCTCGCCCACGCCGACGACCGGGTGAAGGCCGCCGCGAGAACGGCGATCCTCAAGACCGGGAAGCGCGCCGCCCCCGAGCTCGTCGCCGCCCTCGACAGCCCCGAGCGCGCCTGCGCCGCCGAACTCCTCCGCGCCGTCACCGGCGAATCCTTCGGTCCCGACGAGCCGTCGAAGTGGCAGGACTGGCTCAGGAAATTGAAGCCTTAAAGCGGAGCTGCTGGATCTCGGCCGCACGGTCGCGGTGAAGCTGCTTCACCCGGAGGACGAGGCCGGTCCGCTGATGGTGGCGCGCTTCCTCTACTCTGTGATTCCGGGGCCAGGGCGGTCAGCGGTCGCGAACCCGGGAGCCGGGGCCCTCAGGGCGTCGCCCGCGGGGCGCTGATCCGGAGCTCCGAGGCTGCGTGCTCGACCTCCTTGTCGAGGGCCTCCAGGCGCTCCTTCACCTTCTCGCCCTGCGCGTGGACCTTCGAGATCAGGTCCTGGGCGCCCGTGATGCCGGCGGGCGTGAGCTCGTTCCCCAGGAAGGTCCGCAGGTCCTTGAGGTCGGAGTTGAACGGCCCCAGCGCCTCGCGCGCCCCCGTGACCGCGACGTCGATCTTCCCGTAGGTCGCCTTCATCTTCTGCCTCCGGTCCTCGGCGCGCTTGCGGATGTCGGCGTTCTGGATCGTCGCCAGCTCCTCCCCCCACTCCCTGAAGTACGCCTCCCCCCGCGCCTTCAGCGACTCGGCGCCCCCGAGCAGCCCCTTCGTCTTCGACTCCGTCTCCGAGACGCGGTCCACGTAGGCGTCATACGCCGGGCGCGGCCCGGAGGCCGCCTTGGAGGCGACCTCGTTCAGCGAGGACAAGACGGCGGTCACCTGGCTCTTCAGAAACCCTGTGTCCCTCCGAAACTCCTCCATCCGGGTGAGCGTGTCCTCCGTCCGATCCGGCGCGGACGACGAGCAGCCTGCGACGAAGAGCCCGGCGCAGAGGATGGTCCACCGGATCATGTTCGTTCCTTTCGAAGGCCCGAAGGGCGCATGAGGACTGTAGTCCACAGGCGGCGGGCCGTCAAGCGGGCGGCCGCGTCAGCGCGGGACCTCCGCCGAGGCCTCCAGGGCGAACTGCTGGTCCACGCGCACCACGCGATGGTTGAGCGCGTCCCCCACGTAGACCGCGCGGTCGCTCGCCCCGGCGGCGACGGGCCACCCGAGCGGGATGTCCGGGCCGGCGCTGTCGAAGTTCCCGTAGGAGCCGAAGGAGAGGATCTCGTTGTCCTTGTTGTCGCGCACCGAGACGCTGAACGTGACCGCGTTCGGAATGTAAAGCCGCCCGAACCCGTCCACGTCGAAGCGCGGCTTCGTGCACGCGCAGGCGCCCACCGCGTTCCAGCGGGAGACGGGGCCGCAGCCCGGGTAGGAACCCACCGCCCCCGTGACCTTCACCAGCGTCCCGTCCTTCGTCTCGATCTCGCCGCCCGCCGGCGGGAACTTGTAGATCGTCCCGACGCAGCGCCGGTAGCCCTCGTCCTTCTCCCAGCCGGGAGGGGCCGCGTGGCCCTTCGGCAGCCCGGCCTGGAGCAGGTAGAGGTTCCCCGCGAGGTCCACCCGGAGGCTCCCCCCGTAGCCGCTGACCCCGGTGATCGCGGCCGGCACGTCCCCCGCGCGGCGCGGGAAGTCCACGAGCTCCCCCTTCTCGTCGTAGACCCGGACATGGCAGTCGTTGGTGCCCCAGGTCGCGTAGACCCGGCCCCGCGCGTCCACGTCCAGTCCGCAGACGCTGTATCCCCGGCCCGCGCGCCCGTAGAGTCGCCCGTACGTCGCGAGCGGCGCGGGGACGAGATCGCGCGTGTACCGGGAGACGGGGCCTTCGTAGCCGCCCTGGCCCCATGCATAGAGATGTCCGCCCGGCCCCACCGCGAGGTCCACCGCCTTGATCGGGATCGGCCCGCCTTCGCCGGTCCCGCCCTTGAAGCGCCAGACGCCGCTCCCGCTGTTGGTCACGTACACGAGCTCCGCCTCGCGGTCCACGTCCAGGTAGCCCACGAAGGGGATCGCGGCCGCGTCCCGGTTGAGGAGCCGGTCGGGCCCCACGGCGAATTCCGCCCCGCGGTCCTCGACGCGGAGGAGCACCTCGCCGTGCCGCTCCGTCTCCTTCTCCTTCCCGGCCAGCCAGAGGACGGGCCGCTCCCCGCTCTCGTCCACGGTGAAGGCGCCTCCCACGGTCCCCGTCAGGGCGAGCTCGGTCACGACCCTGGCCTCGGCGCCGCGGCCGTCGATCTTCAGGAGGGTGGCCGCAGGGAGCGCCCCGCGCGAGACCTTCCGGGAGACGACGTAGAGGTGGCCCGACTTCCGCGCGACGAGGACCTTGTCCGGCCAGGGGACGCGGGTGGCGCTGAGCTTCTTCCCCGCGGGGTCGATCTCCACCACTTCCTGGTTGACGAGATCGCAGACGAGCACGTTGCCGCGGGAGTCGGTGTCGATCCCGGCGGCGGCCGTCTTCTTGTCCCACGCGCTCGGCATCCAGTACGGCTGCTTCCCGAAGTCGGGGAGCGGGAGATCGAGGAACGCCTCCGGCTCTCCGCCCGGGCGGGCGAGGTCGAGGCGGTAGATGCGCCCCTGGGGCCAGGCGGGGTCGATGTCCGCGGGCTTCTTCCCGTCGTACGCCGTCCCGGCGACGTTCGAGAGGTACGCGGTCCGTCCGTCGGGCGAGAGGGCGACCTGGATGTCGAGCC
>JAHFOZ010000637.1 GCA_023261405.1 Planctomycetota bacterium | reverse complement strand
GGGAGGCACGGCGAGAAGCTCGCCTTGGCGGTGTCCGGGGCGCTCCTCCTGGCCTACCTGATCCTCGGCATCGGCATGAAGTCCAGGGACCCCAACGAGGGCAAGCTGACCGCGGCGGTCTCCCGCATCACCGCGGAGAAGGGCAAGCCCCACCCGGAGGACGCTCGACTCAAGGCCCCCGCCACCAAGGACTGGGTCCTCGAGGCCACCGATCCATGGAACAAGGTGAAGGATGCCAAGGGGGCGGGAGACTGGAGCGCCAGCATGACCCCCGTGTTCGCCTACCGGGAGATCGCGCTGGCCGTGGTGAAGCTGAAGGCGGTGCGCGTGCCCTCCATCACCCTGGGGAGCGTGGACGTGGCGCTGGACAGCGTGACGGTGAACTGGACCGTGCAGGAGTTCGCCAAGACCGACATCGCCAAGGAGACCAAGACCACGGATTTCCTCAAGCTCACCCACCTCGTCCTCGAGCGCCAGGTGGGCGGCTCGGGCAAGTGGGATATCCTCGCGGACAAGCTCCTGCCCAAATCGGACGTCTACAAGGACCAGAAGATCGACCCCAAGACGAAGTACGCCTACCGGCTCACCTCGCACGTGGAGCCCGACAAGCTGCTCCGGGAGGACGCCAAGGGGATGACCGTGGGCACCGCGGCGCCGGTCCAGACGCTGGGCATCTGGAAGATTTCCTTCAAGAACGCGATGAAGGGGATGGTGTACATCACGATCGAGAAGTTCGACAAGGCGGCCGGCCAGAAGCTCGAGAAGCCGCACATCCATCACGTCGGGGACAAGATCGGGTGGTGGGTGGAACCCGGCCAGGGCGCCGACCCGGTCTCCAGGCACTCCGTGTCGTTGACGGGCGGCAAGCAGGTGACGGCGGACTTCAACACGGGGATGGAACTCAAGTCGGTCGAGCCGGTGAAGCTGACGGTCGACATGAAGCGCTGCAAGACGAAATTCGGCCCGGGCGGCGGAAAGGTGGGTTGCGACCAGATCATCGAGAAGAGGAATTTCGAGACGAACGAAATCATCTTCACCGACGACGAGGGCGAGAAAAAGGTGTACCTCCCGGCCCCCAACGTGCTCGACCAGCTCTGCGAGGACCACGGTGGGAAGAAGATCACGGTGAACCTCCCCGGGACGGACCCCGCCGTCACGGAGGCCGCCAAGACGAAGGAGGACGCCGCGGCCGAAGCCGCCAAGAAGCGCGAGGTGGAGGCGGAGAAGCTTTTCAAGGACGCGGAGAAGGCGGACGCTTCGAACAACAAGAAGAAGGCCATCGAGCTCTACGAGCGGCTGCTCAAGGAATTCGCGGCCACGGATTTCGTCTCGAAGCATAAGAAGGCGCTCATCGAGGGCAACCTGGCCCGGCTGAAGCTGTAGGGCCGGGAGGGGGGACGGGGGTTCGGGGAATCTGTCGGATTCCCGGAAGGGTTCCGGGGGCCGTCAGCGTCTAGAAACCAGATTTCTCTTGCCCGCCCCGGGCGGGCCACTATAGTGGTTGGAAGTGGTTGGATTCCCGAAGGAGCGCCTGACTATGCGCACGTGGACCACGGCAGCCATCGCCCTCTCGCTCGCCCTCTCGGCGCTCGGATGCGCCGCGGCGGAGAGGCCCGCGGAGATGAAGGCCCCGGCCGACCCCGCGGCCCCGCCCCAGGATCCCAAGCCGGCGGGCGGGCAGGAGTGGGACGAGCTCCTCCGCAAGCTCAAGCAGAGCTACGAGATCACCGACCAGCAGCGCGGGATGCAGGCGGACGAGCACTACCGCCTCGCCGAGCGCTACTTCCAGTCGGCGGACTTCGAGAAGGCCGAGTTGGAATGCGAGAAGGCGCTGAAGCTTAACGTGAGCCACGCCCCCGCCAAGGCCCTGCACCTCGAGGTGCAGTTCATCCTGGGCCGGGGGAAGAACAATCCCGCCATGGAGGAGTACGACAAGTACATGAAGGAGGCGGTGGTCCGCATTCAGCAGACGATCGTGGAGATCGACAACGCCTCTGAGCGCGGCCGCCGCGCCTACAACCGGGGCGAGTACGACCTGGCCGAGCGCGAGTACCGCAGGATCGTCGAGTACGCCAAGTGGATGCCCACGGGCGTGGAGATGGAGTCGCGCCGGAAGACTGCGCTGGACATGATGGAGCGCACCCGCGAGGCGCGGAGGCAGAAGGACCTGGACCTGGAGAAGACCCGCCTCAAGCTCATCGAGGAGGAGAAGGCCCGGGACGAGCTCAAG
>JAHFOZ010000636.1 GCA_023261405.1 Planctomycetota bacterium | reverse complement strand
TGCAGGTCGGCAAGGGCCTGGAGGTCAACCTCTTCGCCTCCGAGGAACGGTTCCCCGATCTCGTCAATCCCGTCCAGATGGCCGTGGATACCGACGGCCGCCTCTGGGCCTCCGTCTGGCCGAGTTATCCGCACTGGAACCCGAGGGAGCCGATGAGGGACAAGCTGGTCATCCTCGCCGACGACGACCGGGACGGGAAGGCGGACCGGCTGATTGTCTTCGCCGACCAGCTCAACAGCATCACGGGCTTCGAGTTCTGGGGCGGCGGGGTTATCGTCGCGGCGGCGCCTGAACTGCTCTTCCTGAAGGACACCGACGGGGATGACCGGGCCGACGTCCGCATCCGGATCCTCCAGGGGGTCTCCAGCGCGGATTCCCACCATACCGCCAACTCGCTGGTCCTGGGCCCCGACGGCGGGATCTACTTCTCCCACGGCGTCTTCCACGTCGACGCCTCGGAAACGCCGACGAAGACCTTCCGCTCCACCAAGAGCGGGGTCTACCGGTTCGACCCGCGGACCTACGAGGTCGACTTCCAGTTCCCCGTGGGCCCGAACCCCCACGGCGACTGCTTCGACGCGTGGGGCTACCAGTTCGCCTCGGACGGTACGGGCGGCTCGGGCTACTACGTTTCCATCGGCAAGGGCGTGGGCGCCCCCCACGGGTGGTACAAGCAGCGGGTCCGGCCCGTCCCGGCCGTGGGGTTCCTCAACAGCCCCCACTTCCCGCAGGAGAACGACGGCAATTTTCTCATCTGCAACGTCATCGGCTTCCTCGGGATCCTCCAGCACCGCGTGACCTACCAGGGCGCCGATATCAAGGCCGAGGAGATCGAGCCGATCGTCGTCTCGAAGGACCCCAACTTCCGGCCCAGCGACATCGAGGTGGGCGGGGACGGGGCGCTGTACTTCTCCGACTGGCACAACCCCCTCATCGGCCACATGCAGCACAACATCCGCGACCCCAACCGCGACCAGAGCCACGGCCGCGTCTATCGGGTCACCGCGAAGGGCCGCCCGCTCATCGAGCCGGCGAAGCTGAAGGGAAAGCCGGTCGAGACGGTCCTGGAGAGCTTCCGCTCCCCCGTCGCGGGGGTGCGCTACAGGGCCCGGATCGAGCTCAGCGGCCGGGATACCGCGGAGGTCACCGCCAAGGCCGCCGCGTGGGCCGAGAGGCTCGACCCCGCGAAGCTCGCCGACGAGCAGCCCCTTCTCGAAATCCTCTGGGTCTTCGAGGAGCATCGCGTGGCCAACGAGGCCCTCCTCCGGAAGACCTTCCTGGCGTCGGAACCCCGCGTCCGCGCGGCGGCGATCCGCACCCTGGGCGACTGGGGGCGTAAGGTGAAGGGGGGAGAGGAGATCCTCGTCGCGGCATCGCGCGACGCCTCGCCCCTCGTGCGCGCCGAGGCCGCCAAGGCGGCGCTCTCCTTCGACGGTCCCGCCGCCGCGGAGGCGATCTTCGAGGTCGCCGGGCGCCCCATCGATCCCCAGCTGACCTTCGTCCTGAACCACGCCCGCAAGACCCTGAACGTGGACCACATCGTGCAGGAAGCCATCAAGGCGGGCCGGCCCCTCTCGCCCGCCGCGCAGGCCTTCGCGCTCCGGGACCTGGACGTGAACACGCTCGCGAAGCTGGAGCGGACGGAGCCCGTCTGCCGCGCGCTCCTCTCACGGCCCGGGGTCTCGCCCGCCGACCGTCGCGGGGCGCTCGAGACCCTGGCGAAGCTCCGGAGTTCCTCCCCCGCCGCCGAGCTCCTGGCCCTCCTCTCCGTTCCTGCCGACGGTCCCGCGTCCGGTGACCTGGCAAGGCTGCTCGGGGAACTCCCGGCGGCGGAGCTGAAGGGCTCGGCCGACGCGATCCATCAGCTGGCCTCGTCCACGAAGAGCCCCGAGGTCCGCGAGGGAGCCTTCGCCGCCCTTGTCGCCGCGGACGGTTCGACCACGCGGGTCTCAAAGCTGGCGGACGCTTCTCTCGCGGACACGCAGGCCTTCATGCGGTCGCTCCTCCTCATCAAGGATCCCTCGGTGCTCCACGCCGCCTACCCGGCGGTCAAGCGGCTGACGACGGAGCTGCCTCCCGGCCTCGCGACCGCGGGGGGCCGGCCGTCCACCGCGGGGCGTTTCGTCCGCATCGAGCTTGCCCGCAAGGGGACCGTGACGCTCGCCGAGGTCGAGGTCTGGAGCGGCGGGGCGAACGTCGCGCGCGGGAAGAAGGCGAAGCAGTCCTCCAC
>JAHFOZ010000635.1 GCA_023261405.1 Planctomycetota bacterium | reverse complement strand
AGAGCTCCAGGCCCGTCCGGACTTTTACCATCGGGTTCGAGGACAGCCGGTTCGACGAGGCGGGGGATGCGCGTCGCGTCGCGAAGCACCTCGGTACGGACCACACGGAACTGACCGTTGACGCGCGCCAGGCTCTGGAGACGATCCCCCTGCTGCCCACCCTTTATGACGAGCCGTTCGGGGACTCCTCGCAGATTCCCACGTACCTGATTTCCCGGCTCGCCCGCCGTCAGGTGACGGTGAGCCTCTCAGGGGACGGCGGCGACGAGCTGTTCGCGGGGTACACCCGCTACCTGGTCGGCAGCCGGCTCTGGAACCGTATCCGGAAGTTCCCGCTCTCCGTGCGGAGCATGCTGGGGAGGGTGCTGGGTTCGATTCCGACGGGACGCTGGGATGCGTTTCTGCACGCGGTCCAGACCATTTTTCCGGTCTCCGTGCTCCGCCGTCGCACGGGCGAGCACATTCAGAAGCTCGGCCGGCTGCTCCGATCCGGGTCGCCGGACGGGCTCTATCTGGACCTGGTCAGCCACTGGCCCCTGGCCGAGAGGATCGTCCTGGAAGCGCCACCGCCGCCGCTCCTGCCGATGGAGGACCCGGGCTGGACGGACCTCCCGGACATCCTCCAGAGGATGATGGTCTTTGATCTGGCGACCTATCTCGTGGACGACATCCTCGTGAAGGTCGATCGCGCGAGCATGGGGGTGTCGTTGGAGGCGCGCGTCCCGTTCCTGGACCACCGGCTGGTGGAGTTTGCGCTGCGGATCCCCACGAGCGTGAAGATCCGGGAGGGCAGGGGAAAGTGGATCCTGCGGCGGATCCTCCATCGGTATGTGCCGGAGGAGTTGGTTGACCGCGGGAAGATGGGCTTCGGCGTCCCGCTTGGGGAGTGGTTGCGGGGGCCCCTCAGGGAATGGGCGGAGGAACTGCTCGGGGAGCGGCGGCTGTCCTCGGAGGGATTCCTGGATTCGCGCCTGGTGCGTTCCCGATGGAGGGACCACCTGTCCGCGCGGCGGGAAGCGCCTCATCAGCTGTGGAACGTCCTCATGTTCCAGGCCTGGAAGGCCTCGCAATAAGCCGGCCGTTTCGGGATCCGGAGAAAGTCGAATGGCCTTACGGCTGCTCTACGTCGTGAACGACCTGGGGTTCTTCTTCTCACACCGGATCGGCCTGGCGCAGGCCGCGAGGGATTCGGGTTACGAGGTTCATGTCGCGGCTCCCGCATCGTCTCTCGCGACGGAGGTCCGGGGGCGGGGGCTCGGGTTTCACGAGGTGGGGATGACCCGGGCCGCCTGGAGGGCCTGGGAGGATGCGTGCGTTCCCTGGAAGCTCCTCCGGCTCTACCGTCGCCTGAGGCCAGGACTGGTCCATCATGTGTCGCTCAGACCCGTCCTCTATGGAGGACTGGCCTCGCGACTCGCCGGATCGCCCGCCGCGGTAAACGCGCTGACGGGACTGGGCCATGCGTTCTCGGACATGGGCGCGCTCGCCCGCCTGCGGCGGAGCGTCCTTGAAGCGGGCTTGAGGCTGGCGCTGGGGCACCGGAATTCCCGCGCCATCCTGCAGAACCCCGAGGACGTCGATGCCCTGGCAGGCGCCGGCGTGCTCCGGAGGTCGCGCGCCGTCCTGATCCGCGGTTCAGGGGTGGATATGAACCGGTTCCGGCCGTCGCCGGAGCCCGGGGGGACGCCCCTGGTGGTGCTGGCCTCCCGGATGCTCTGGCAGAAGGGAGTGGGTGAGTTCGTGGAAGCGGCGAGGAGGCTGAAGAGGGAAGGGGTGCAGGCCCGCTTCGCGCTGGTGGGGGACACCTACGCGGCCAACCCGAGCGCCATTTCCACCGAAGTTCTCGCGGGATGGGAGCGGGAGGGCGCGGTCGAATGGTGGAAGTTCCGCGACGACATGCCCGAGGTCTTCCGGCAGTCGGCCGTCGCCTGTCTCCCGACGTACTACGGGGAAGGGGTGCCGAAGGTCCTGATCGAGGCGGCGGCGTCCGCCCGGCCGATCGTCGCGACGGACTGGCCCGGATGCCGCGAGATCGTCCGCGAGGGCGAGAACGGCCTGCTGATCCCCCCCCGCGATCCGGTTGCGCTGGTCGTGGCCCTCCGACAGATCCTGGACGCACCCCGGGAACGTGAACGCCTGGGGCGGCGCGGGCGGGAGATCGCGGTCGAGGGCTTCGCGGAGGATCTTGTGATCCGACGGACACTGGAGGTGTACAATGACCTTTTGCAGGGACGTC
>JAHFOZ010000278.1:5740-7262 GCA_023261405.1 Planctomycetota bacterium | reverse complement strand
TCCAATGCTGCTTCCGCCCTCTGTACGTTCCAGTCCCTGGTGCCAGGGACCTACCTGATTACGCTCCAGGCAGGGGATGGCCTGCTGACGGACTCGGACGTGCTTCGGGTGGATGTCGTCCGAATATCCGCCCCGACCGTCGTGCCCCCCACGGCGCACGCAGGGACCGACCAGGTTGTCCTCCTTCCTGCGGGTTTGGTGACGCTGGATGGAAGCGGGAGTGTGGACCCCGATGACCCGGCGGGGGTCCTGGGGTACATCTGGACCGAAGACCCGACAAACCCGGCGACGGGCCTCCTCTCAAGTCCGTCGAACGTTTCGCCCACGTTCAGCCCGCCGGTGCCGGGTCGATATGACTTCACGCTGGCGGTTCAGGATGTCGCCGACGACAACCTCGCGAGCCTGCCGGATCACGTGACGGTCTGGGTCGAGACAGCCACCAACGTACGCCCGGTCCCTTCCGCGAGCAGTTCCTGGAATGACGTGGATGCGGATGGGCTCGTGGATGTCGGGGAGGCCGTGATCCTCTCCGGCGCGGGGAGCTCGGATCCGGATGGGTCGCCGCTCTCGTTCACGTGGAGCCAGGTGGGCGGGCCGGCGATCAGCGGATCCACATCGGGAGCCACTCTGACGTTCATTCCTTCCGTTCCGGGGACGTACCTCTTCCAGGTCGAAGTTTCGGACGGCGTGGGTACGGGCGCGCCGCTCACGGTCGTCGTGCAGGTGCTCCCGGACATCACGCCTCCCACGGTTAAAGCGCCCGTTGCGATGGCCCGGGCGAACGGTGCGGCGGGAACCGTGCGCGTGACGCACCTGCCGGGCGATGCCGCGATTGCGCTGGATGGCACGGCCAGCGAGGACAATGACGGCGACGCGTTTCCCCTTGCCTATCGATGGTCGAGGCTGGAAGGCCCGACGGCACCGCTCGGGGGCGCGGACACGGCCGCGGCCTCGTTCACACCCTTGATCTCCGCGACGTACGAGTTTCGCCTCCGCGTTACCGATTCGCGCAGCTTGTGGGATGAGTCGGACGTCACCGTCATCGTGGACACCTTCGATGCGACTTTGAATCCGGCGGGGAATGGCGTACCCACCGCGTTGCTGCAGCCGGTGGCAGATACGGTCGTCGGGGCCCTCATCACGCTGGACGGGACCGCATCGAGCGATCCCGTGGATGCCGACAGCGTGACCGGCGCCGCGAGCGGCCTGAAATTCTTCTTCACGCAGGTGGGCGGACCGTGGACGCCGCTGGGTGCCGGCGCTCCGGGGACCGTCACGCTCACTCCGGCCGCCGCGGGGACGTACTCCTTCACGCTTTCCGTTTCCGACGGCAGCGCCTTCAGCAGCCCGTCCACGGTTTCGTTCGTCGTTTCTCCCGCAAGTCCCGCACCCCCGGCGCCCGCCTCGGGCCACCGGAAGCGCAGGCGCTGCGGGTCTCTGGGGCTTGACCTCCTGCTCCCGCTGTTGCTGCTGTGGGTGGCCCGCCACGCCCGCTGGGGCACGCCGTGCGCGCCCGGGAGGT
>JAHFOZ010000278.1:0-5730 GCA_023261405.1 Planctomycetota bacterium | reverse complement strand
GTAAGAGAAGAGGGGCGGCAGTCCTGTGACGACAGGATCTATCGAAGGAGCGGGCTGGCCCTGGGACGCTCCGCGCGGTTTCGGGAGCGTTTTGGGGTCGGGTCTTGGCTTGGACACATCGCGAGGGTAGATATGAGAAGCCTCCGGGTCGCAATGCTTGCCTCGTGTCTCGGGTGCGCCGGGGCCGGGGGTCGGCCCGCCGCCTCGGAAGGATCCCTCCGGCAGGCGCTGACGTTTCACGTGCCGTTCGACGGAAAGGCGGACGCGGTCTTCGCGCCTGGCGACCGTGGGGTCTATTCCGGCCTTGGCACGCCTCTCAAGGACGTGAAGCCGGGCCTCCCGGCGGAGGGGGTGTCGATCGCCCGCGGGGCGGGCCGTTACGGGGACGCGCTTAGGTTCGAGAGGAAGATCAAGCAGGTCGCCTTCTACAAGGCGGAAAGGAACATGAGCTACAGCGAGGGGGTCTTCCAGGGATCCGTCTCGATCTGGATGTCGCTCGACCCCGAGAAGGACCTTGAGCCCGGGTTTTGCGACCCGATCCAGCTCACGGACAAGAAATGGGACGACGCCTGCATGTTCGTTGATTTCGACAAGGGGGGCGATCCACGGCTGTTCCGAATGGGAGTCCTCTCGGACCACCGGGAGTGGAACCCGCAGAATAGGAAGTGGGACGATATCCCGGACGGGGATCGTCCCTGGATCGTGGTGCGCCGCCACCCGTTCGCCAGGGGGAAGTGGACGCACGTGGTCTTCACGTGGGAGAAGTTCAACACGCAGCTCGATGACGCGGTGGCGCGACTCTACCTCGACGGGCAACTGCAGGGGGAGCAGCGCGGGAGGAAGACGTATACCTGGGACCTATCAAGGGCGGCCATCGTCCTTGGGATGAATTACGTGGGGTTGTACGACGATCTGGCTCTATTCAACCGGCCGCTGAGCGAGGACGAGATCGTCCTCCTGGGAAAGCTCGAGGGCGGAGTGCGGTCGCTCGTGCGACGCTGAGCGCTACTCCTTCAGCAGTTTCGCGATCGGCTCCTTCACCGCGTCCGCCCAGATCTCGTAGCCCTTGGGGGTGAGGTGCAGGAAATCGGGCATGACCTCCCTGGTGATCGATCCGTCCGGCTGGAGGAACTTGTCCCCGATGTCGAGAAAGGACACCGATTTCCCCCCGTCGTCGAGCTTGGCGATCGCGGCGTTGATCTCCTTGATCACGGCGCGGTGGGCATGGTCGGGCTTCTCGCTGCGGGGGAAGACGCCGAGGAGGAGTATTTTCGACTTCGGGGATTTCGCGTGAACCTCCTTTACGATCGCCTGGACGCCGGCGACGGCGCTGGCCGCCGGCTCGGGATCCTTCTGGCCGATGTTGTTGGTGCCGATCATGAGCATCACGGCCTTGGGCTGGATTCCCTCGAGTTCCCCGTTCTGAATCCTCCAGAGGACGTGCTGGGTGCGGTCGCCGGAGATTCCGAAGTTCGCTGCCTTGAGCGGGGCGAACCGCTCATCCCACAGGGCTTTCTGGGTCTTGCCTCTCCAGGCGTCGGTGATCGAATCCCCCAGGAACAGGAGATCGACGCCGCCCTTCCTGGCCTCGGCCACGAAACCCTCGTGACGTTTCAGCCAGCCGGCATCCTTGGGGGCCGCCTTCTCGCCGGGCTGGTCCTGCAGGATGAAGGGGAACGTGAGGACGAGCGCCAGGGTCTTCATGGGGGCCTCCTGTTTCGAAGGAGGGCGATGCTATCGGAGGGCCCGCCTGGTGTCAATCGGCGTGTTACATTCTGAGGGGGACGCTGAAACGATGGGAAGGAGGACTCTGCCGATGAAGTCGCTCGCATTTGCATCCATCCTCGCGGTCCTGGCCCCGCAGACCAAGGAGACCGACTATGGGGCGGCGATGGCCAAGGTCGCCGCCCGTTTCAAGGGCAAGGAAGGGGTGGTCCTCCACATCGGGGACTCGATCACCTACGCGAACCCGTACTCGTCGTGGGCCAAAGGGGGGCAGGGCAAGACGCCGCAGGACGAGGCCGTATGCAAGTGGATGCACGTGGGGGCGGGGGACGACACCGACGGCGTCTTCCTCTGCAGCGTGGACCGGCCGGGTGGCCGCTCGGAGACCGCCGTGAGCGGCATCAAGAGTTTCGAGTTCCTGGAGGGGGGCAAGGCGGGCATCCCGCCGCTGGCCGAGGTGGTGAAGAAGTACAACCCGCAGATGGTGGTGGTGATGCTCGGGACCAACGACCTCACGGCCGGCCGGGCGCCTGCTCAGTACAAGGCGGACATGGCCAAGGTCATCGACGTCTTCCTGGCCAACGGCAGCATCGCGATCCTGTCCACGCTGCCGCCCTGCAAGGGCAAGGACGACGTGGTGAAGTCCTACAACGCGATCCTGCAGGAGCTGGCGAAGGAGAAGCAACTGCCGCTCATCGATTTCGGCGGCGAAATCCTCAAGCGCCGGCCCACGGACTGGCTCGGGACTCTCGTCAGCAGCGACGGCGTGCACCCCACAGCGGGCGTGAACGGGGCCGCGGCGAACAGCGCGCCCACCGAGGAGAACCTGAAGAACTCGGGCTACCTGCTCCGCGGCTGGCTCTCGGTCCGGAAGATCGCCGAGGTCAAGGAGCGCGTTCTGGACCGGGCGAAGAAGAAGTAGGCCGGCCCTCGCGGAAGCCCGGCCGGAGGTCTTGCCCCTACTGGGGGGCCAGCGAGACCTTCAGGCTCTTCACGGCCGCGCCGGCCTTGTCCGTGAAGCGGACGCAGCCCGCCCAGTTGTTCTTCTCGTTGATGACCTTGAAGACGATCACGTTCTGGCCCTTGGCGAGGGTGACGTTGTCGCCCGCGCTCTGGTCCTTGTCGATCGTGCGGCCCTCCTCGAACTTGACGACGCACTTTCCGTTCAGGTAGAGCTTTGCCTGGTCGTTCGAGCCCATCAGGATCTTGAGGCCCGTCATCTCCGCCTCCGCGTGGACGTACGCCACGGCGTATCCGACCACGTCCTCGCCGCGCTCGGCGCCGAAAGAAGCGCGGAAATCGATGTAGTAATCGGTGGTCTTGTGGGCCTTCCAGGTGAGTTCCTTGCCGCCCGCGGTGGCCTTGTCGCCGGCCTTGGGCTTGAGCTTGGCCTCGTCCTTCACCTGCTCCTTCTCAACTTCGGCGGCGCCGGCGTCCTCGTTCTCGCTCGCGATGGGGGCCAGGACCAGCCAGTTGCGGATGAACCCCTCGTCGTCGACCTTGAAGGAATCCTGGGGGGCACCGGAGAAGGCGAGAATCAGGGTGGCCAGGGCGGCGGCGGTCTTCATGGGATCAGCTCCTTTGGTTTCGAATGGGGAACACGGGTATTAATACGACGACGGGGCAGACGTGACAAGGAAAAGAGCCGCGGCGAGGACGCGCCCAGGTTCGCATTGCAGGCGCGGTCCCCGGCGTTCCAATGAGGTGGCCATCCCGAGGGGCTTGCTCGTTCTGGTTCTGTCGACCCTCGCCGCCGGCCAGGACGAGGATGCCCCTCCCAAGAGGTCACGAAGAGTTCCGGCCAGCGTATTCTATGCCGGAGGGGATTCTCGGACATGATGATGCCGGCGTTTGTCCTCGCCTGGGTCCTCGCGGCCGCTGCGCAGGACCCGCCCATCACGGTCCCGGATGGGTACACGCTCGAGAAGGTCGCGGGGCCGCCCCTGGTCGAGCGGCCGATCATGGCAGCGTTCGACGACCGGGGCCGGCTGTACGTCAGCGACTCCGCCGGGGTGAACCTCAAAGGGGGCGACCTGCTGAAGGACCCGCCGCATCGGATCCGACTCCTCGAGGATACGGACGGCGACGGGAAATTCGACAAGAGTCGCGTCTTCGCGGACAAGCTCGTCTTTCCCCAGGGGTTGCTCTGGCACGAGGGAGCGGTCTACACCACGTCCCCCCCCGGTTTCTGGAAGCTGGAGGATGCCGACGGGGACGGGGTCTGCGACAAACGCACCGAGCTCGTGACCGGGTTGGCCAACACCGGCGTGGCGGACGACGCGCATGGTGCATGCCTGGGGCCGGACGGCAGGATCTATTTCCTCCCGGGACGCATGGCGCACAACCTCCGGTATCCCGACGGCACCGTGATCAAGAAGGCCACCGGGCCCTGGCTCATGCGGATGCGACCCGAAGGAACCGAAGTGGAGATCGTCTGCGGCACGATCGGGAACCCGGTGGAAGTGGACTGGACTCCGGAAGGGGACTTCTTCATCGCGGGGACTTTCTGGGCCCCCGACTCGTTCGGAGGTGGCCTTCGCGACGCGGTGATCCACGGGGTGGAGGGTGGAGAGTACGCCGTGCGCGACCGGGTCTACAACGACCGGAAGCGGACGGGCGATTTCCTCCCGGTGATGGTCCCCATGCCGGCCACGGCGCCCTCGGGGGTGATGATCTACCGGAGCGGAGGAACCCTCGCGAACAACCTCTTCGTCACCTACTTCAACACGCACAAGGTGATGCGGCACGTCCTCGAGCGGGATGGCGCCACCTGGCGCTCGAGGAACGAGGAATTCGTCGGTTCCCCGCACGCCGACTTCCATCCCACCGACGTGCTCGAAGATGCCGATGGAAGCATCCTCATCGTCGACACGGGAGGCTGGTTCCGCATCGGCTGTCCGACCTCCCAGATCGCCAAACCGCAAGTTCTGGGTGGCATCTACCGGGTGCGCCGGAAGGACGCTCCACGGGTGAAGGACGCGCGGGGCGAGGATGTCAGGTGGGCAGAGGCGGGAGTCGGGCTCTTCGACGATCCCCGGTTCACCGTCCGCGAGCGCGCCGTGCGGGAACTCGCCCGCAAAGGCCCCCTCGCCTTGAGGGGGGGCCTGCAGGCCGGGTCGGTGTCGGTCCGTCGGAACACCGTATGGGCGCTCACTCGCGTGGAGGGGGACGAGGCACGGACGCTCGTGCGCTCCGCCCTCTCGGACGCGGATGAAGGCGTGCGCCAGGCTGCGGCGTCTTCCGCGGGGCTTCATCGCGACCGGCAAGCCGGGGAGCGGCTGGCGGATCTCGTGAAGACCGACACGCCTGCGGTCCGGCGCGAGGCGGCGGCGGCGCTGGGGCGCATCGGGGACCGTAAGGCCGTGGACGCGATCCTCGACGCGGTCCGGGCCGGGGGCGACCGGTACCTCGAGCATGCGCTGATCTTCGCGTTGATACGGATCGGCGACCGCGAGGGGATGATCGGCGCCTTGAAAGATCCGAGCGCCCAGGTGCGCCGCGCGGCGCTCCTGGCGCTCGATCAAATGGAGGGCGGAGGTCTCACCCAGGAGCTCGTGACCCCGCTCCTTGACCCGGTCGATCCTGCGCTCCAGCAAGCGGCGCTGCGCGTGATCCTCGCTCGACCGTCCTGGGCCAAGGAAATCCTCGGACTCGCGAAGCATTGGCTGGGAGAGACGCCGCTGGGCGAGGAGCGGAAGGAGAATCTGCGGGGGATCGTGGTTGCATTCGCGCGCGATCCGGCGCTGCAGGAACTCGTGGCGCTCGGGCTCCGGGATCCTGCAACCGCTGTGGACGCCCGGCTCCTGCTGCTGGAATCGATGCCGCGTGCCACCCTGGATCGCACCCCGAGCGTGTGGCTGGCGGAGGTCCGTTGGGGGCTGGATCATCCTGACCAGCGGGTGGTCCGCCAGTCGGTGGCCACGCTTCGGGCCGCGGGGGCATCGGATTTCGACGAGGCCCTGCTCCGGATCGCGGGGGATGAGTCCCTTCCGGTGGATCTGCGGG
>JAHFOZ010000277.1 GCA_023261405.1 Planctomycetota bacterium | reverse complement strand
GGCGGCAGCGGCGTCCTCGAAACTCACCGAGGCGGGGATCTCGATCAGGTCGCCGGCAGGGACGGCGAGCAGCTGGGCGTCGGTCCCGTCGAAGTGCTCGCCGTAGACGGCGTATCGGCGGCACATGGGTTTTTCTCCGGAGGAGCAGAATTCGCAGGCCCCGCAGCTCCGGGCCGGGTTGAGGAGGACGCGCTTGCCGGTCTCCCGGACCACCCCCGCGGCGTCGCAGCCGAGGATGCGCGGGTAGGTGGCCATGGGGAGGCCCTTGCGTACCCAGACGTCCAGGTGGTTCACGCCCGCGGCCCTGACCTCGAGGGTGAGCTCGCCGGGTCCGGGCTTCGGGTCGGGCACATCCTCGTAGGTAAGGGCCTCGAGGCCGCCCGGGACATGCACCCGCACCGCCTTCATGCCGGGCGAGTATACCACCTGGGGGACTGTCACAAAACAGCCTGGGGCTCCCCGTGACGGGGGATTTGCTGCCGCGGGGATTTCGCGGATGTGTATAATCCAGCGACGACCATGAGCATCCTGCACCTGGGACAGATGACCTGGAACGAGGTGCAGACCTTCGTCAGCGAGAAGGTCGTCGCCCTGCTGCCCCTCGGGTCGCTCGTGGCTCACGGCCCGCACCTGCCGCTCAACACGGACGTGGTCATCGCCACGGAGATGGCCAAGCGGGCGTCGCGCAAGCTCTCCACGCACGGCAGCCAGGTGCTCATCTGCCCGCCCGTCGCTTATAGCCCGGCCCTGCAGGGGAAGGACTTCGCGGGCACGATGAACGTGGCTCCGGGGGCCTACTCGAACTATCTCCGCAGCCTCATGGCTGACCTCGCCGGGATGGGACTCCGGACCGTCTGCCTCGTGTCCTGCCACGTGGACCCGTCCCACCTGCAGGCGGTGGCGCAGTGCCGCGTGGCACTCGCCGGGGCGCTCGGGCCGGAGGCGATGAAGGTCGTCTTCCCGGATCTGACGCAGGAGCCCTGGGTCCATCTCATGCCCGCCGAGTTCCGCAACGGGAGCGGGCACGCCGGCCACTTCGAGACCTCGTGCATGCTGGCCATCCACGCGGAGCACGTGCGCGAGGACGTGCGGAAGAAACTTCCCAAAGTGACCGCCAGCCTGACGGCCGGGGTCCTGGAAGGGAAATCGGGATTCGCCGAGTGCGGCGGGCCGAAGGCCTATTTCGGGGACCCCGCGGGGGCCACGTCCTCCCACGGCGAGGACTTCCTGGAGGCACTCGCAACCATCATCGTGGACTCCCTCGAGGAGCCGAAGCCGCCTGCCTGAGGGAAGATCCATGGCGCTGACCCCGCTCGTCAAGTCGTTCATCATCGCCGATGCCGTGATCCAGGACCGCCTGACGAACAAGTGGTCGGTCGTGGGGATCTTCAATCGGGTCATGGCCCCCCAGTTCCCCGTGGTCCATCCGACCGTCGCGATGTACGTCAAGCTGGCAGATGCCGGCGGCAAATACGACGTGTGCGTCGAGGTCCGCGACGCGACCGACCGGGTCGTGGCATCCTTCAAGGGGATCCAGCTCGAGGTCCGCGACCGGACCCAGGAGGTCGAGTTCGGCGTCCCCACGCACATGCTTCCCCTCGAGAAGCCGGGCAAGTACCAGTTCCAGCTGCACCTGAACGGGGAGTTCCTTGCTTCGGCCACGCTGGAGGCCGTGCTGATGGAGCGCCCGCCCGCGCCGGCATGACGGACCTGCTCCTCGTCAACGGCACGATCCGCACCATGGACCCCGCGCATCCCGTGGCGCGGTCGATCGCCTGCGCCGAGGGCCGGGTGGAGTCCCTTGACGAGCGGCCCGCCGCCCGCCGGACGATCGACCTCAAGGGGAAGACCGTGGTCCCCGGATTCGTCGACGCCCATGTCCACCTCCTCCAGTACGGGCGGATGAAGCGTGAGCTCGACCTCACGGGAGTGTCGTCCTACGAAGAGGTCGCCCGCCGGGTGGCCGAGCGCGCGTCGCAGCGGCCCAAGGGCTCGTGGATTTACGGAGCGGGGCACGAGCTCCCTGCGCATCCCCATCACGCGGCGCTCACATCGGCGGTGCCGGATCACGCGGTGTGGCTGGTGCGACGGGACGGGCACTCGGGCCTCGCGAACGCGGCGGCGATGGCGCGGGCGGACCTCTCCGCGGCGCCCGTGAAGGCGAAGGAAACGGGCGTCTTCCTCGAGCACGAGATGCTCCTCATCGAGAGGCTCGTGCCGCAGGAATCGCCCGCGAGCGCGTTCCTCCTCGCGCAGAAGGAAGCGCTCCAGCTGGGGATCACGGCGGTTCACGACGCCCAGGTCGACGATGACTACCTCCGGCTCCTGCGTTCGCTGGATGAGGGGAGGAGCCTCCGGCTTCGCGTCCACGCGATGGTCTGGAACGAGCAGGCCGACCGCGTGATCGAGTTCATGCGCTCGACCCGGCCGGTCACCGGGGCGAGGCTCTCGGTCCGGGCGATCAAGCTTTTCATGGATGGATCGCTCGGCTCGTCCACGGCGTGGATGCTGGATCCCTTCCACGCCCCGGCGGGGGCGGGGCGGGGGGTCCCCCTCCTGACGGCCGCCGACGTCGAGCGCATCGGTCGCGCGGCGCTGGAGACGGGATGGCAGGTCTGCGCCCACGCGATCGGTGACCGCGCCAACCGCGAGCTGCTGGATGCCTACGAGCGGCTGGACGTGCCCGCCGAGGCGCGCTGGCGGATCGAGCACGCGCAGCACCTCCACCGGGACGACCTGCCCCGTTCGAGGCGCTGGATCGCTTCGGTCCAGCCGGCGCACTGCTTGGCGGACCGCGCGATGGTGGAGGAGCGCCTGGGCCCCGAGCGCTTCGAAGGCACGCATGCCTGGAAAAAGCTCGGTCGGCTGGCCCTGGGGACGGACGCCCCGGTGGACCGGCTCGATCCGCGGTGGACCTTCACCTGCGCCGTGACGCGGGGGGGCTGGCGTCCCGAGGAACGCCTGGGCCCGGAGGAGGCGCTCCGCGGGATGACGGCGGACGCCGCGTGGGCCGGCTTCATGGACGGCGGGGTGCTGGCGCCGGGCCGGCCGGCGGACATGGCGGTGCTCTCGCACGACTGGCTCGCCATCCCTCCCGAAGAGGTGCCGGGGACCGAGATCCTCGCCACGCTGATGGACGGCAAAGTGGCCTTCCAGTCCCGCGGCTTCGGGGCCTGAGAGGGGTCCCGCCCCAGCCCATGAAATAGTGCATTATTTCATCCTTCATGGGGCCCGGGGTTGAGGTATACTCCTTCGAAAGGAGGGCGCCGGGGACGTGAAAGTGCTGCTCGTCGAGGAGTCCGTCGCGCGGCGGAAGATCCTTTCCCAGGTCCTGCTGGCCTCGGGAGTGGGCCCGGCGGACCTGGTGGAGGCCGCCGATCCCGCCGGCGCCCTCCTGCTGCTCCAGACGGACAGGCGCGTGGGCCTGGTCGTGGCCGACTGGGTCCAGAAGGGGATGGACGGGCTCGGTTTCATGAAGGCCATCCGGACGTCGCCCGGACTCAAAGGGGTGCACGTCCTGTTCTGTGTCAACAAGACCCACCGCGCGTTCGCCGAGGAGGCGGTGGTCCTGGGGAGGGCGGACTATCTCCTCCGGCCCTTCACCAACGGGGAATTCGGGGGACGCGTCCAGAGGCTCGTCGAAGAGATCCAGTCCAGCCGACATAAGGACACCACCCGGCTCCTGCGCTCCATCCGGACCACCGCCGAGCAGTCGCTGGCGCTTCCGTTCATGATGCGGCTGCCGTCCGATGTGATGCAGGAATTCCTCCAGGGATGCTCCACGTCCATCCACGAGGCGGGGCAGCTCATCGTCAAGGCAGGGACGCTGGTGGAATCCCTCCATGTCATCACGCTGGGGGCGGTCGAGGTGGTCGACGAGTCGGCGCCCGACCGCCACGAGGTCCGGGGCGACGGCGACTGCTTCGGCGAAGTTTCACTCATGTGGGGCGAACCCTCGGCCGTCACCATTCGTGCGAAGACCCGCGTGCAGGTGAGCTCCCTCCCGGCAGGGAGTCTTGCCGATTTCGTCCGCCGCCACCCGGCCATGAGCCAGCACCTGAGCGGGCTCATGAACCGCCGTGAACAGGCGCAGGGCCCCTCGGGCAAGCCCGCCGAATTCTCGGGGAATCTCGAGGTGATGCCCCTGCCCGAGGTCCTCCAGTTCCTCGTCTCGGCCCGGAAGACGGGCAGCCTGGACCTCGTGCACGGGGGGCAGCAGGGCGGCATCGTGGTCTCCGCGGGACGCGTGATCCACGCCGCGCTGGGGAGGATGGTCGGCGAGGCGGCCTTCATGGCCATGATGCAGTGGAACGAGGCCGGCTTTACCTTCAACTCCGGCGAGGCGTCGGGGCCGGAGACGATCACGAAGCCCACGATCGCCCTGCTCATGGACGCGATGCAGGTCCGCGACGAGAGTCAGCGACGGGCCGTGGACCCTCCCGCGGCCTGATGTCCTCTCCCCGGCCTGGAAGGGGGGTCAGCGTCGGGGGCGCAGTTTGACCAGGTCCCGGGCCGCGCGCAGGATGTCCTCCATCTGGGGGAGGATCGCGCGTTCGCCCACCGGGCCGTAGGAGACCCGGCAGTCCTTCGCCGCCACGCGCTCCACGTCCACCCGGCGGCGCAGGGCGCGGTCCCGGTAGATCACGTCGGCGATCGCCGCGCCGGCGCCGCAGGTGCGCCGGTCCTCGTCCACGATCAGCACGAGGCCGCATTCATCCGCCGCGGCGCGGATCGCCTCCTGGTCGAGGGGGTTCAGCCAGCACAGGTCGAGCAGGCGCGACTCGATCCCGTCGGAGCGCAGCGCCTGCATCGCGCGGTAGCAGAGGTTGGTCGTCGTGCCGTAGGTGAGGATCGCGAGGTCCTTCCCGTCCCCGTAGCGGCGCGAGGTTCCCGGCCAGAGCACGAAATCGGGGGCGGGGTACTTCCGCTCCATGAACTCGTCGCGGAAGCGGTAGCGGGACTTGGGCTCGCAGTAGCAGACCGGGTCGCCCGAGAAGGCGGCGGCGCGCAGCAGCCCCACCGCGTCCTCCGCGTTCGAGGGGACGCAGAGCCGGAGCCCGGGATGGTGCAGGAGGGGGCCGTTCGCCGACTCGCTGTGCCAGAGGGCGCCCGCCCCGCCCAGGTAGCCGCCGTAGGCCATCCGGATCACCATGGGGCAGGTGAAGCGGCCGTCGGAACGCCAGGAGAGGGTGGCGACCATGTCCACGAGCTGCTGCCAGGCCGGGTTCAGGTAATCGCGGAACTGCACCTCCACGATGGGCAGGAAGCCCTGCAGCGACCAGCCCACCGCGCGGCCAACGATGGACGCCTCCGCGATCGGCGAGTTGGAGACGCGGTCGGGCCCGAACTTCCGCTGAAGCCCCTTCGTGATCCCGAAGACTCCGCCCTTGCCCTCGAGGCCGGGGTTCCGGAAGTAGTCCCCGCGGGAGAGGTCGGCCACGTCCTCGCCCCACATGACCAGCTGCGGGAGCGCGGTCATGAGTTCCTCGAGGCAGGCCGTGATTGCGTCCGCCATGACGAGGGTCTGCCCGGCCCTGGGGCTGGGGCGTCCGGCCGTGGCGGCGGCGAAGGCCGCCTTCGCCCTGGGGGGATCCCACGCATAGATGTTGGTGGCAAGCCTCGAGACGTCCGTCTTGGGCGCCTGGAGGACGTCGTCCACCGCGGCGAGGATTTCCGCGTCGATCGTGCGACTGATCTCGCGAAGCTCGTCGGCGGAAGCGAAGCCGTACTCGATGAGCTCCCTCGCGAACCGGAGCAGCGGGTCCCGCTCCTCGACCTCGATCGCGACGTCCGCCTTCGGGCGGTACTTCCTCTGGTCGTCGGTGGAGGAATGGCTGTAGAGGCGGAGGACTTTGGAGCGCAGGAGGACCGGTCCGCGGCCCGAGCGGCAGGAATCGGCGGCGCGCGTGAAGGCGTCGAAGGAGTCGCGGACGCTCGTGCCGTCGTTCTCCATGACCGTGAGGTTGGGCCAGCCGCGGAACAGGGAGGCGACGTCGCCCCCGGGGACTTGCTCGCTGACGGGCACGGAGATGCCGAAGCCGTCGTCCATGAGGTGGACGAGGAGCGGGGCGCGGGCGATGATGGCGGCGCGGAGGCTCTCGTAGAACTCGCCCTCGGCGGTGGTGCCGTCGCCAACGGCGGTGTAGACGACGCTGTCGGCGGGGTAGCGGCCGCGGCCGATGAGCTTCTCCGAGAGCGCGCATGCCTCGGCCAGGCCGGCGGCGGGGATGCACTGGATCCCCACGGGGCTGGCGTAGGTCATGATGGCTCTTTCGGGGCTGCCCCAGTGCTCGGGCATCTGTCGGCCGCCCGAGGCGGGATCTGAGGCGGCGCCCACGGATTGGAGGAGCATCTCCCTGGGGGTCACCCCGCGCATGAGGACGAGGGTGCGGTCCCGGTAGTAGCCCCAGATGGGGTCCGTGGGTCGCAGGACCTTGCCTGCCGCCGCGAGGGCGGCTTCCTTCCCCGCGCCGGAGGCCGAGAACCAGGCCTGTCCCTGGCGCTGAAGCATGAGTTCGCGGTCGTCGATCCGTCGGGAGGTCACCATCGCGCGGTAGAGTTCGAAAAGGTCGCCGACGCTCAGCGTGGGGTGATACGCGGGAAAGACCTCGTGGTGCCCATTGACGTGGCGGGTGGGCCCCCAGGAATTATCGACGATCCTGCGCCACCCCGCCCGGTCTCCCGCCTGTTCGAGGTAACGGGACAGCGCATCGAGTGCCATCCGCCGTTATGCTATCCCCCCCCCGCGCCGAGCGTCAAAGCATTTCACGGAAGCCGGCCACAAAAAGGGACGGACTGCTTTATGGCCGGGTGACAAAAGGGACCGTCCGTTCTATGGCTGCCTGATCGAGGGGGAGGGGGGCTCGGCGTAGGAGGACCAGAGGGCGTCCATGTCCGCCTTGGGGAGGGGGCCGTCGGCGATCACGAAGCGGTAGCGGGAGACATAGGGCTTGCCCGGCTCGATGCTGAAATCGCCGGCCTGGGGCGGGGCCCAGTTGAAGAAGGGCTCGTCGGGGTGGATGCGCATGGGTTGAGGGAAGCGGAAGTTGGACGGGTGGCAGAGGAAGCCCACCGATACGTCCTGACCGCCGACCTTCCCCGTCATCGTGCACCATTTCGCCCGGGTGGCGTGACCGTCGATGCGGGTCTTCCCTTCGCTCGTCAGGAAGGCCACCCCTTCCTTGCCTTCCCATTCACCCGATCCGCGGAAGCCCAGGCCGCCGTAGCGGAATTCCTTGATGACGAGCGGCTTGTCCGTGGCGCAGGTCT
>JAHFOZ010000276.1 GCA_023261405.1 Planctomycetota bacterium | reverse complement strand
GACATCTCCCCCAAGAACCTCATGATCTCGGCCGAAGGCGAGGTCAAGATCACCGACTTCGGCATCGCGAAGGCCCACAACCTCATGAAGGACCAGGAGGGCCAGGTCCTCATGGGCAAGGCGCAGTACATGTCCCCGGAGCAGGCCCAGTACATGCCCACGGACGGGAGGAGCGACATCTTCTCCCTGGGCGTCGTGATGTTCGAGCTCCTCACGGGCGAGTCCGTCTTCGGGACCACCGAGGAGACCACGGTGATCCTGAACAACGTGTCGATCAAGGACATCCCCAAGCCCCGCGACGTCAACCCCGAGATCCCCGAGGCGCTGGAGCGCATCATCCTGAAGTCGCTGGAACGGAACCTCCCCAAGCGCTACCAGGACGCCGGCAAGATGGGTTACGACATGGAGTACTTCATGTACCACAAGGGCTACGGTCCCACCATCGTCACGCTCGAGAAATACATGCGCCAGCTCTTCCCCCAGCTCTACACGACGCCGTTCGAGAAGTCCGAGGTCCGGCCCTCCACCCCGCCGGTGAAGGACACGGACCGCGCGATCGCCGAGGCGCCCACCATGGTCGACGACCGCCGCAGTCCCCCCAAGAAATAGGTTGACTCCGGCCCGCCCCCCCGATATCCTCCCGCTCTCTTCGAAGGACGGATGCCATGGGCTACATGTGGAAGAGCCGGAACCGCCGGCGCAAGAACAAGCACGGGTTCCGGGCCAAGATGAAGACCAAGGGGGGCCGCAAGGTTCTCGCCCGCCGCCGCCAGCGCGGCGTCTGGAAGCTCACCGTCAGCGACGAGCCCAACGTCCGCCGCCACAAGGGCTGCGTCTCCGGCTGATCCCTCGACTCCCCCATCCCGCCCCTTCCCGGACCGGCGCCCGCGACGCATCTTTTGTTCCCGGACATTGACCTCCCCCCGCGCCCGGCGTATAACTGCATGATCCGGATCGGATGAAGGAGACCCCCTTGAGACTGCTCCTCGCCTTCGCCGTCCTCGCCGCCGCCCCCCCGGGCAACGAGGAGACTTTCAAGGCCGAACTCGGCATCGCCATCCAGAACTTCGACCGCTACGCGGCCGACAAGGCCTCCGCCGGCCTCGCCAAATGCAACACCGAGGGGGTCGCCCCCGCCCTCGCCGCCGCCTACCACAAGGGCCTCGTCTTTCTCCTCGACTACGAGAAGCAGCGGAAGAAGTGGGCCAGGGAAATGGTTGCCCACGAGACCCTCAGGGACAAGAGCGGCAAGCTCATCCAGGAGGGCGACAGCATCAAGTGGATCCAGGCCAGGAAGGAGTTCAACGCCTTCATGATCCGCGAGGAAACCATGAACGCCCTCCTCCCCCGCGTGCTCGGCAACATGTCCAAGATCTCCTCCCCCGAGGCCGCCAGGGGGGCCATCGAAGTGCTCAAGACCGACGACGACTGGGTCGCCCGCGCCTACGCCGCCGAGGCGCTCGGGAACATCGACGACCCGGCCGCCCTCAAGGCGCTCCTCGACGCCGGCCGCGCCGAGAAGGCCGAGTCCGTCAAGGTGGCCATCAGCGACGCCCTCGGCCGCAAGTCCAAGGGCAGCGAGGACGCCCGCAAGCTCCTCATGGACTGGCTCTCCACCAGCACCTTGTGGCAGGTGCGGCTGGCCTCCGCCCAGGCCCTCACCGCCTCCGGCGACAAGTCCGTCGTACTCCCGCTCATCACGGCAATCGCCAAGGAGCGCGGACGCATGAAGTGGGAGATCAACGACGGCCTCAAGAAGCTCACCCGGGTCGACAAGAGCGGCGACCCCGCCGCCTGGAAATCCTGGTGGGACAAGTTCGGGGACGACTTCCTCTTCGGCAACTACCAGCCCGGCCCGCTGGACGGCCAGGAGAAACGCACGGTGACCAGCTTCTACGGGCTCCGGTTGAACTCCGAGCACGTCGCCTTCCTCGTCGACGTCTCCGCCAGCATGAACGAGACCGCGCAATGGAAATCCGAATTCCAGCCCGGCGAGCCCAAACCGGAAGGCGACCGGCGAATCGACATCGCCCGGTATGAGCTCAAGAGAGCCATCAACGGCCTCCCCGACAACGCCGAATTCTCCCTCGTCCGGATCGGCAGCAAGGCGACCCCCATCCGGGGGCAGTTGCTCCGGTCAGGAGCGGGCAGCCGGGGAGACGCCATCAGCTTCATGAACCAGACGGAGGTCACGCTCGGCACGGACATCTTCGGCGCCTTCCGCAAGGCCTTCGAATGGACCGGAGGGGCCTGGAACGCCCCCCTCACCCCGAACTCGCTCGATACCCTCTACCTCATCAGCGACGGCGACCCCACCGTCGGCCTCACGGACCGCCCGCAGCTCGTGGAGCGCGTCATCGACACGTTCCACTTCAAGAAGGTGCTCGTGCACTGCGTGGCCATCAGCCCCCCGGGGCACGGCGTCCTCGTCCTGAAGGGCATCTCGGACGGCACCCGGGGCGACTTCATCCGGAGATGAGGGGCCTCCTGCGGGGGACGCGCCTCGCCTCGCTGTTCCTCCTGGGCGCCTGCTCGCCCCCCGCCTCCCCCGCCTCCCCGCCGGCCCTCGTC
The DNA here is from genome assembly GCA_023261405.1 of Planctomycetota bacterium. Lineage (GTDB taxonomy): Bacteria > Planctomycetota > MHYJ01 > MHYJ01 > JACPRB01 > JACQFK01. Next base: position 4,775 of record JAHFOZ010000276.1, on the reverse strand, counting down.
TGGGCCAGGGGCGCCGATTCCTCCACCCTCGACCCCGCGGAGGTCGAGTGGGGCGAGGACATCAAGGTCGCGCGCAGCCTTTACGAGTCGCTCGTCTCGTTCAAGGAAGGTTCCCTCGAACTCGAAGGGAGGCTGGCCACCTCGTGGACGGTCTCCGCCGACGGGAAGACCGTGACCTTCGAGCTCCGGCCCGGCGTGACCTTCCACGACGGGACCCCTTTCGACGCCGAGACGGTCGTCTTCAGCGTCCAGCGCCTGCTCGACCCGCGCCACCCGCAGCGCCCGCGGGCCGCGCCGCACGCCTCGAACCTGCGGGACGTCCAGAAGGTCGCCGCCGACGGTCCCTTGCGCGTCGTGTTCACCCTGCACGGCCCCTCCAACGTCTTCCTCCAGGCCCTCGCCACGGTCACGGCGGGCATCGTGTCGCCCCCGGCGGTGAAGAAGCACGGCGAGAGCTTCGGCCTCCATCCGGCGGGGACGGGGCCGCTGCGGCTCTCGCGATGGGAGCGCGGCGTGAAGATCGAGCTGGAGCCCTTCGCGGGCTACTGGGGGGAGAAGCCGCCGCACCGGGTGCTGGTCGTCCCGGTCGCCTCGCCCCAGACGGCCGTGGAGAAGCTCCGCAAGGGGGAGGTCCACGTGGTGGACCATCCGGACCTCGGGGACGTGCGCGCCCTGGAGGCCGGGCCGGACACCCGCATCGCCGTCCAGCCGCCCGTCAATGTCTGCTGCCTGGGCTTCAATCTGCGGAAGCCCCCCTACGACGATCTCGAACTCCGCCGCGCCGTCTCGCTCGCCATCGACCGCAAGGCCCTCATCGAGGTGGCCTACCACGGTTTCGCCGAGCCGGCCGCGAACGTGGCCCCGCCCCTCGTCTGGGGGGACATCGGACCCGCGCCTCCGTATGAGCACGACGCGGCCCGCGCCCGCGCCATCGTCGAGCGCCTGCCGGCCGCCTCGCGGAAGCTGGAGCTGATCCACGTCACCATCCCGCGACCCTACATGCCCGAGCCCCAACGACTGGCTGAAACGCTGAAGGACCAGCTCGTGAAGGTCGGCTTCGCGGTGAGCCTCAAGGCCTTCGACAAGGATGCCTACGGCCTCAAGACCCGCGATCCGGGCCACCCGATGTTCGTCCTGGGGTGGCATGCCGATTTTCCGGACCCGGACAACTACCTGTATCCGCTGCTGCACGGGGATAACGCGGGGGACCTGAGCGGGTCCTTCTTCAAGGACGAGGCCTTCGATCGGGCGGTGACGTCCGCCCGCGGCGAGCGGGATTCCGCACGGCGTCGCGACCTCTACCGGGAGGCGTATGGCCGGTACCGGGAACTCCTTCCCACGATCCCCCTGGTCCACGTCCGCCAGATCGTGGCCCTCTCCCGCCGGGTGGATTACCCGATGCACCCTCTGGAGCCCCGCCTCCACACGGCCCGCCTGCGCCAGCCATAAAACACTCCGTCCGTTTTATGGCTCAAAAGCCCGCGCCTTTCGTCAGCGTGCGGATGCGAAGGATGTACATGTCCGCCGTGATGTAGAGGGTGCTGCCGTCGTCGCCCCAGGCGCAGTTCGAGGTGGCCTCGAAGGTCCGGAGGGTGCCCAGGTGGGTGCCGTCCGCGGCGAGGACCAGGATCCCTCCCGGCCCGCTCGCCCAGAGGTTGCCCTTCACGTCCACCTTCATGCCGTCCGGGAGCCCCTTGTAACCGAAGACGTCGACCCACTTCGTGGAGTCGAAGAAGACGCGGCCGTTCGCCAGCGTCAGATCGGGCTTGACGTCGTAGGCCATCCAGACGGCCTTGGGCGGATGGGAACTCGCGACGTAGAGCGTCTTCTCGTCGGGCGAGAAGGCGATCCCGTTGGGCCGGTCGATCTCCTTGGCCAGGAGCGTCACCTTCCCGTCGGCGTCCAGCCGGTACACGCCCTGGTAGGGGATCTCCTTCGCCTTGTCCTCCATCCCCTTCACCAGCCCGTAAGGCGGATCGGTGAAGAAGAGCGCCCCGCTCGAATGCCGGGCCACGTCGTTGGGGCTGTTCAGCCGCTTCCCGTCCGCCTTGTCGGCGAGCGTGACGAATTTCGACTTGGGGCTGGAGAGCGGCGCGTCCATCCGCGCCACGCGGCGGTCGCCGTGCTGGCAGAGGATCAAGCTGCCCCTGGGGTCCACGAGAAGGCCGTTCGACCCGGGCTCGCCGCCGCGCGGCTTCGTGCCGGTGTAGCCGGCCGGGTGGAGGTAGAGCGACGAGCCTTCCCCCTCCTTCCACTTGAAGACCTTGTTCGGCGGGATCTCCGAGAAGAGCAGGTAGCCCCCGTCCTTGACCCACACCGGCCCCTCGACCCAGTCGTACCCGTAATCCAGGATCTCCATCTTCGCGTCGGGGGCAAGCAGGGCATCGAGACGCTTGTCGAACCTCTCGATCATCCCCAGCGTGCGGAACCCGCCGCCGGTGGAGGCGCACCCGGAAAGCGCCCCGAGGCAAACGAGGAGCGCGATGACGTTTTTCATGGGAATCCCTTTCGTTCGGCCAACGGCGGCGAGTATAGCAACGGGCTGTGGACCCGTCACGGAATCGATGGGTCAGGCGCGGGAAGAGGCCGTCGCGACCGGCGCGTAGTACCGCTCGCCGCCCCGCCGCCGGGCGCCGTTGAGGATCACACCGGCCACGTCCGCCCCCACGTTCCGCAGCAGGTGCCGCACCCATCCGAGGGTCCTGCGGTCGCAACGGCCGGAGCGGATCACCCAGACGCAGGTGTCCGCGAGGCGCGCCAGCGTGAGCGAGTCGGCCACCGAACCCACGGGTGGGCCGTCGAAGATGACGATGTCGAATTTCTCCCGCAGCGTCTTGCAGAGTTCCCCCATCATGGGCGACTCGACGAGATCCGAAGAGACCTCGCTGATCGGGCCGCTGGGCAGGACTCGCAGGGCGGGGACTTCCGTTGCCGCCAGCACCGCCTCGGGATCCGTCTCCTCGCCGCGAAGCAGCGTCGTCAGGCCCCGGGAGTTGTCGACCCCCATGATCTCGTGCAGCCGCGGCCTCCGCAGGTCCCCCTCCACGAGCGCCACGTGGAGCCCCTTGCGGGCCAGGGCCACGGCGAGGTTTGCCGCCACCATGCTCTTCCCCTCGCCCGCCTCCGCGCTCGTGACCAGGAAGCTTCGATAGTCGTGATCGGAGAGGTAGCTTCGCAGGAGCGTGGCCGACATGGCGAAGGACTCGCTCAGGGGATTCGCGGGGGAGAGGCGGAGGATGGACGTTTCCCCGCTCACCGGGGGCAGCACCCCAAGGCTGGGGAGCCCGAGACCCGACCGGACGTCCGCATCGGTCCGCACCCGGGTGTCAAGCGCGTCGATGACCCAGGCCGCCAGGAGCGCGGAGAGGGCCGCCCCGACGAGCCCCAGCGCCAGGTATGCTCCCGCAGGCGCCGCCGGAGCCGCGGGACGCAGCGGGACCGCCTCGCCGGGCGCGAACGAGATCCCTTCCGCGGACGCCCGGGCCTGCTCCAGCCGCCGGGACAGGTCCTCCGCCCCGGCCAGCTCCCGGCGCTCCGACTCGAGCTCCGCGCGGCGCGGATCAGCCTGGCGGATATCCTGGGTCCGCGCGTCGATCTCCATGCCCCTTCTCAGCCGCTGCTCGTCCAGGAGCTTCAGCTCGAGGTCCATCTCCGCGATCGCGTCGCGGAGCGTCACGATGGTGCGGGACCTCACCCTGTGCAATTCCGTCCGGTACTCCTCATCGAGCTCCGCACGCCGCCTGGAGAGTTCCCTGAACCGCGGCGCGTCCGGCGTCCGGGCCAGGCGGTCCTGCGCCACCGTGATGTCGATCGAATCCATGTCCTGCTTGAGGCGCTTGAGGACCGGGGAGCTGAGACCGTCCTCCTCGGGCCCGGACGGGAGCGACTCGCGAAGCCGGTGCTCCGCCGCCCCGAGCGCCTGGAGGCGCAGTTCCGTCTTCGTCTGCCGCGCGCGTACCTCCTGGATATGGCGCTCGATATCCGCAGCGGCGGCGACCAGGGCGGTCACCTGCCGCTCGTTCGACCGTTGGGTCCCTTCCTGGTCCCCGTAATCAAGCTCCTTGAACAGCACGCCCTGCTGGAGCTGGAGGCGGCGCGCGTGGGCCGTTTTCGAGGCCTGCTCCAGGGCGGCCTCCGACTCCGCGGCGGCGACCTTCGCCAGCGCCTCGCCCGCGGCCTGGACGGACTTCAGGGACTCGTCCGCATCGGCCGTCGTGACCCTCAGGATCAGGGCCTCCCCCGCCCGCTCCACCCGGAGGGAGGCTGCGAGTTTCGCTTCGATGGCGCGCTCGAGGTCGGGGTCCTTCTTCGGCCCGGCCAGGTGCCGCGCCACGAGGGTGCGGACGGGCGCGGACAAGGCCCAGGTCTCGGGAGGTCCGAGGGGACCCGCCTTTGAGGCGCCCACCAGGGCGACCAGCTCAGCCGCCGTGACGATCCGCCTTTCCCCCTGCACCGCCATCCGGAGCTCCGCCGTGTGCCTCGAAACCGGCTCGGGGGGGCGCGCGAGGGCCCAGGCGATCCCGGACCCGGCGATGAAGACGAGGAGGGCCAGGGGCCAGCGGCGGGCGACGGCGGAAAGACAACGCGACACGTTCACCTCTGGAGAATCATCGGCCTCCGGGGGTGAACGGCTGAAGGCCGAGTCGCAGGCGCCCTCCTCCGCCCCGCATTCGCGCGTGGAGCCTCGGAGGGCAGGCTTCCAGCGGGCGCCCGATGAAAAGCTACCCCAGGATCTTCTTGTCGTCGCCCAGGTAGATGCCCTGCAGGTTCATCTT
>JAHFOZ010000275.1 GCA_023261405.1 Planctomycetota bacterium | reverse complement strand
CCGCTTCCCCGCCGCCTTGATCTTCTCGCGCTGCGGACCCGTGAAGCCCGTAGTGCAGATCACGATCGGAGTCTTCGCCTTGACGCACTCCCCGAGCCGCTCCAGGGCCGCCTCCGGGGTGGAGAAATCGACCACCGCGTCGACCTTCACCTCGAGCTTGCGCCCGACGCCCGCCGCCTCCGCCACGTCGATCGATGCGGCAACCTCGATGCCGGCCTCCCGGGCGAGCCGGGCCACCGTCTGTCCCATGCGTCCGCAGGCGCCGTTGATCGCAATTCTCATGGCAGGACTCACTTATTCCCGGAGGGACTGCAGCGCGGCGTCGACGTCCACGTGCGCCTGCACGAGCTGGACCGCCTTGCCGATCCGCTCCAAATCCTCCGGGAGGATCTTGAAGTTCGACTGGTGGACCTCCGAGACCACGGTGAACGCGTCCGGGTCCACGTGAAGCACGGGAATCGTCGTGCGCTTGATCATCCGCAGCAGCGTCTCGGAGAGCTTCCCCTTCCCGGCGATCACGATCGACGCGAGCGTGAAATCCTTGCGCCCGCTGAGGTACATCGCCGAGAGTCCCGCCAGGAGGATGTCCTCGCGGTCCACGGGACAGATGAGCGTCACCACCCCCGCCAGCTGCTCCAGTGCCGCCCCCGCGCTCATCGCCCCGAGCACCACCTTCCCCAGCGGCTGGCTCATCTGGTTCTGGCCGTTCAGAACCGCCCCCTTGAAACGCTCGAAGAGGTTCAAGAGCGTCGCACGCGCGAGGTCGTGCTCGTACGGGATCACGCCCAGGAGCTTCACGCTCATCATCTCCAGCACGCGCCGCATCCACTTGTCGATCCGGTCGAACTCGTGCGGGAACGCCTTGTTGATCACCACGCCCAGGACCTCGACGCCCGCCCGCTCGAAGTAGCTCTTGTTCAAGATGATTTCATCCGTGGGCTGCCCCACGCCACCCGAGGCCACCAGGATCACCTTGGCGTTCAGGAGCTTGGCCATGAAGGCGTTCGAGAGCCCGAACCCCGCCCCCGCCGCCGCGTTCCCCGTCCCCTCCACGATCACCAGGTTCTTGCCCGCGGCCACCTTGGCATAGCCCGCCTTGATCTTCTCCAGCACCGCCTCGCGCCCGTCCTGCGAGGTCCACGAGGTCGGGAACCCGTCGTACACCACGGGCCCCATGTCCTTGACGTAGGCCGGGATCTTGCACGCCTCCTTGATGAGCGCGACATCGTGGTCGATCTTCTCGCCGGCGAACTCCACCGACCCCTTCCCCACCGGCTTGATGTAGCCGATCCCCTTCACCCGCTTGGCGAAGGCGGCCGCCAGCCCCAGCGTGATGACCGTCTTCCCCTCGTTGTGCCGGGTGGACGTGATGAAAAGATTTTTCATGGGGACGCGATTACACCACAAAGGTATGGGCAAGACAACCTTCCTCTTTCCGTTGACTTGGCCCGCCACCGGGACCAGAATCGCAGGCCGGGAGGCGCCCGCCCGATGAGCATCCGTATCCAGGCCCCGCGCTTCGACCTCCGGCACACCCTGGAGTGCGGCCAGTTCTTCCGCTGGACCCGGCACGGGGACGCCTTCCACGTCCAGCGCGGCCGCCGCCTCTTCCGCGTCCGCCAGACCGGCGTCACCCTTGATGTCCAGGGCGCCGACCGCTGGTTCATCCGCGACTTCTTCTCCCTGGACCACGACCTCGCGGGGATCGAACACTCCCTGCGGCGCGACCCGCGCCTCCGCCCCGCGCTCGACGCCTATCCCGGCCTCCGGCTCATCCGCCAGGACCCGTGGGAGTGCACGGCGGCCTTCATCATCTCCATCGCCTCGAACATCCCGCGCATCACGCGGAACGTCGCCGACATCGCCCGAACCTGGGGGCGCAGGATCGCGCTGGGGGACTTCACCTCGAACGAGTTCCCGCGGCCGGGGGAGTTCGGCTCGGAGGAATCCCTGCGCCGCCTCCGGCTCGGGTTCCGCGCCCGCTACCTGGACCGCGCCGCGCGGCTCGCCGAGAGCGGCCTGCTCGAGGAGATCCCGAGCCTGTCCTGCGAGGACGCCCGCGAGGCCCTCATGGTCATCCCCGGCGTGGCCGAGAAGGTGGCCGACTGCATCCTGCTCTTCGCCTTCGGCCGCCTGGAGGCCTTCCCCGTGGACACGTGGATCCGCCGCGTGATGATCGATCTCTACTTCCACGGGCGGCGCGTGCCCGACCGCGCGATCCGGGCCTTCGCCTCGGAGCGCTGGGGCGACCTGGCGGGATACGCCCAGCAGTACCTCTACACCTGGTCGCGGGCGCGCGGGCGGGTCAGCGTTCGAGCCCCTCGGGCCGCTTCCCGAGCCTGACCTTGACGGTCTGCACGGTCCCGCCGGAATTGATCTCGAACTCCACCTCGTCGCCCTCGAAGTAGCTCGAGATCTTGTCCACCGACTCGGTGGGATTGTGGATCTCCGCGCCGCCCACCTTCCGGATCGCGCACCCCGCGCGCAGGCCCGACGTCGCGGCGGGCGTGCCCGCGATCACCTCGGCCACGATCACCGCCCCCGAGGCGTCCTGCTGCACGCGGATCCCGCAGAAGCCCTTCGGGCGCAGGCGGGGCGTGCCCCCCGGCAGCTGGCCCCAGACCTTGAGGTGCCGGTCCTGGCCGAGCGTCACGAAACTCCGGCCGTCCGGGCTGACCGCCAGCGCGCTGAGCGGGGCGATGTGATGCTTCAGCAGATCCGGCTCCCTCTCGCGCCCGGAATCCCAGAGGCGGACGGCCATGTCGCTGCCGGCCGCCGCGACCGTGCGGCCGTCCCCGAGGATCGCCACCCCGCCTGCGGACATCCCCGTCCCCGTGAGGGATTTCGGGCGACCGGGCTGATCGGTCTCCCACACGCTGACGAACCCTTCCCCGGCGGCCGCGATGCGCCGGCCGTCGCGGGAAAACGAGACCGCCCGCGCGGTGCCGGCCATTGAAGAGGACCCGCGGATCTCCCCCGAGGAGATGTTCCAGACCTTCACCGTATCGTCCTCCCCGGCCGTGGCGAGCAGGGCGCCGTCGGGCGAGAGCGCGGCGGCGAGGAGTGTGCCCTGCCCCGTCTGGATGCCCCGGCGCTCGGCGCCGTCCGGGAACGACCAGACCCGCGCGGTGCCGTCCTGGGAGGCGGAGACGAAGGTCCGCCCGTCGGGCGCGAAGCCGAGCGAAACCACGCCCGCGGCATGGGCCTTGAAGGTCTTCTCCGCGCGGCCCGCGGCGAAGTCCCAGAGGACGACATCCCCCTGCAGGTCGCCGCTCGCGATCGACCTTCCATCCGGGGAGAAGGCGACGCCCATCACCTGGACCGCATGCCCCTCCAGCTTCTTCACCTCGGTCCATCCCTCGGTCTCGTAGACGCGCACCCAGAGGCTGCATCCCACCGCGAGGTGCCGGCCGTCGCGGCTGTACGCCGCACAGGCGAGCTCGCCGCCCAGCGGCGCGATGGTGCGCACGAGGCCGCAGCGGGCCGCGTCGAAAGAACGCGACGGCGGGGCGATGTCGGCGAGAAGGGGGACGGCGAGGAGGGCCCAGGCCTTCACGGCTTCATCCCGAAGACGTGGATCGCGCACTTGGTTTCGGACGCGGACGCGGTAACGGCGAGCGTGCGGCCGTCCGGGGTGAACGCCAGGCGCGCGCCGTACCCCATGTCGGAGGCGATGGTCCGGACGGGCTTATCCGAGGTCAGGTCCCACACCCAGACCTTCCCGTCGCCGGTGGAGGCCGCGAGGTGGCGGCCCGCCGGGTGGAACGCGACGTGGACCGTCTCGCCGGGCTGGTCGAGGCGGCGCTCCTGGCCGGTCTCGATGTCGATGCGGCGGATCGAGCCGTCCTCGCCGCCGAAGGCCATCCAGCGCCCGTCCCTGGAGAAGGCGAAGAAGTGGGTGTGGCCGCCGGGAGGCTTGATCTCGCGCAGCTCGCGCCCGGTGGCCGCGTCCCAGATGCGGAGCGAGCTGTCCTCATGGCGCGTGACGAGGTGGCGGCCGTCGCCGCTGTAGGACACGGCGTACGTGGAGCCCTTCGGGGTCCCGATGGTTCGGACGAGAGCACCGGTGGAAACGTCGAAAATCTTCATCGTGTCCTCCTCGCTGCCGCCGGCAACGAAGCGCTTCCCGTCGGGGGCGATTGCGACCGCTCAGGAATAGCCGGTGTGGGAGGCGACGCGGGTGAGGCAGGCGCCGGTGGCCACGTCCCAGACGCGGACGGTCCCGTCATATCCGGCGGTGGCGAGCAAGCGGCCGTCCGGGCTCCAGCCGGGATCGTGGAGGTTGGAGTCGTGACCCATGAGCGTGCGGCGTCCGCCGTCGGGCTTTACCTCCACGAGGGTCACGACGTTGGCGGTGTGGATCGCGAAGGCGTTCCCCGCGGGGCTCACCGAGTTGGGCTTGTCGAGGGTGAACGTGCGGAGGGGCTCGAACTTCGAGGGGTCCGAGACGATCCGGATCCAGGAGGAGTCGACCAGGAGGACGGCCAGGGCGGCGGCAAGGGCTCTCATGGGCGGTCCTTCATACTATACTCTAATTGGACGGACGCCGCATGTCGCTCATCTCAATCCTGATGCCGGTGCACAACGCTGCGGGGACGCTGCGCGCGGCGCTCCGGTCGGTTACCGCGCAGAGCTTCAGGGAGTGGGAGCTCGTGGCGGTGAACGACGGGTCCACGGACGAGTCCCTCGAGGTCCTGGACCAGGCCTCGCGCAAGGACCGGCGCATCCGCATCCTCACGGGCGCGCACGTGGGGCACGTGGAGGCGCTGCGCTCCGCGGCCTCGCTCGCACGAGGTGAGTTGCTGGCGCGGATGGATGCCGACGACGTGATGCATCCGAGGCGGCTGATCCTGCAGCTCACCCGGCTCGCCTCGCCCCCGAACGTGGACGTCGTGGCGTCGCGGGTGCGCCTGGCGGGACGGACGGGCGAGGGGATGCGGGCCTACGTGGAGTGGCAGAACCGGCTCCTCACCCACGAGGAGATCGCGGCGAACCTGTTCGTGGAGAGCCCGCTGGCCCACCCTACGGTCCTCATGCGCCGGGACGCGTTCGAGCGCGCCGGGGGCTACCGCGACCCGGGGTGGGCGGAGGACTACGACCTCTGGCACCGCATGAGCGAGCGGGGGGCGCGCTTCGAGAAACTCCCCCGGGCGCTCCTGGCCTGGCGCGACGGCGAAGGTCGCCTGTCGCGGACGCACAAGATGTACTCGGAGAAGGCTTTCTATGCCTGCCGGCTGCATTACTTCCGCCGGCACCCGCTCTGCCGCAGCCCGATCGCGGTGTGGGGCGCGGGGCCGACCGGCCGCCACTGGACGCGCGACCTGCTGCGGGCGGGCGTCGAGGTCCCCTACGCGATGGACATCGACCCGCGGAAGATCGGCCGCACGATCACCGACGCCCGCGTGCCGGTGGTCTCGGTCGAGGAGGGCCTCTCGCGCCGCAGGGAGGGCCTTGTCCTGGGCGCCGTGGGCTCGAGGGGCGCGCGCGAGGTCATGCGCGGGCGCCTCCTGACGGCCGGCCTGGTCGAAGCCCGCGACTTCCTCTTCGTCGCGTAGGGGGTACAGCGCATCCTGGCTGTTTTGTACCCCTTGACCTATCGGTTGGCGGAGTAGGTGTCGGGCAGGCCTGTGCCCTCGGCTTCGACCGAGTCGGTGATCACTCCGATCTTGGCGTTGCCCTGGCTGTCCCTTGAAAGTTCCAGGTAGACCCAGGCGGAGTTGTTGCTGAGATCCTTCTCCTTGAAAGTGCCCTCCGGGTTGGAGGTGCTCAGGAGGTAGTAGTAGCCGACCGGCGCGCCGCTGATGTCCAGCTCCTGCCCGTCGGTGGCCTGGTGGTACTGGTCCACCCATCCCACGCTCACGCCCTGGTAGTCGCCCGCGCAGTCGAAATAGACCCGGTCGGTCTTCTTGCCGGTGTTGGAGTTGCCCTCGTAGCGGATCCAGTCGATGAGGCAGAAGGTCGTCTTGAGGGAGTTGCCCCCGTACACATCGCCGATGTCGGCCGTGGAGGCGGTCCCGCCCCTGGATTTCCGGAACTCGAAGAGGGCGATGCCGTTGATGTGCCAGTGGTTGTGGGTCTCGTGCCATTCGAACCTGCTGACGAGCTTTTCCTCCACGATGGAGCCGTAGCTGTCCGTGCTGTCCAGGATCTCCTGGATGGCCTCCTGCGGCTGGCTGAGGTCCCCCAGCGGGAACCGGGGCCTCATCCGCCACGGGCCGTCGCCCAGGTTGGCCACTCCGTTGGCGAAACGGAGGACCTCCTTCTTGGACCCCTTGGCGGGATTCACGACCTGGAGGTGCTGGGGCACCACGGTGCGCATGTCGGGCAGCCTGGGATTCCCGACGGCGGACACCCGGGCGGGCACGGAAGGCGGGAATCCCAGGGCGAGCGTCAGGAAGGCGAGCACGGCAATGCTGCGGGTCATCCCCTTCTCCTTGCCTTGAAACCCATGACCGCACCCATATGGATGGTCATGCATGGAGGAGGACTCTACGGCCGGGGACGCCCACCGTCAACCCAAATCAAGGCGGGATGGCGCCGGGAATGATATGCTCCCCCGGATGCCCTTGCGGACCCTGCGGAAACCTCCGATGCGGATCCTGCTCCTGCTGATCGCCGGATGCGCCGGCCCCGGCCATCCCCGCGCGGACATCCAGGCCGTCCTCGAGACGCAGGTCGGCGCCTGGAACCGGGGAGACCTCGACGCGTTCCTTGCGGGATACTGGAAGTCGGAGCAGACGGTCTTCGCCGGCAGCGACAAGGTCCACCGCGGGTTCGAGGCCATGGCCGAACGCTACCGCGCGTCCTACCCCACGCGCGAAAAGATGGGCCGCCTCTCGTTCTCGAACGTCGCGTTCGAACGGCTCGAGGACGACCGCGCCGTCGTGACCGGCTCGTGGGAGCTCGAGATCGCCGGCCAGGACAAGCGCCCGGGCGGCGTGTTCACCCTCATCTGGCGCCGCTTCCATGATGGCTGGCGCATCGTCCACGAACACACCTCCAGCCGGCCGTGAGGCGCCTTTCCTTGTGTCTCCGGCTGTCCCGCTCTATACTGCCGCTGGCCGCACTGGACGGGGACCTAGCGGTGCCTTCGCCCGAAAGGGTGCCCTCAACCCGCTTTAGAGGGGTCGACCGCTTCCTCAAGGCCAGGCGGCGCGTTCGGCGCACGGGCACGTGGCGTTGATCCGGGCGTCCTCTGAAACTTAAGAGCGGCGAACCCCGCCAGGCCCTGACGGGAGCAACGGTAGCCGATTTCTTTCGTGTCCAGGGGTTCACGTCCGGGGAGCCGGCGGCTCGGAAGCGGGCTCACGTCGTCCCGGTCGAAGGGAAGCTGTGCGGTCTATTTATTTTTTTCCG
>JAHFOZ010000274.1 GCA_023261405.1 Planctomycetota bacterium | reverse complement strand
CTGGCTGCCACCCGCCCCATCTTGGGGCGCTTGCCGCGGTCCCGGTCGCCTCCGCAGCCGAAGACCACGATGAGCCGGCCGCGCAGGAGCGGACGGAGGCACGTGAGGACGTTCCGCAGCGCGTCGTCCGTGTGCGCGTAATCCACGAGCACGGCGAAGTCCTGCCCCGCGTCCACCGGGTCCAGGCGCCCAGGCACGCTGGCGAGGTTCTCGATCCCCGCCTTGATCTGCTCGAGGTCGTACCCCATCGCCCACGTGCAGGCGGCGGCCCCCAGGATGTTGTAGACGTTGTGGGTGCCCACCAGGCGCGTGTTGACCCGCAGGTCCTCGGTTCCCAGGCGCAGCCGCAGCCGCGTCCCGTGGAAGGTGGCCAGCTCGACCGCCGCGGACACCTCGGCGCGGCGCTTCAGGCCGTAGTAGACGATATGGGCGGAGGTCTGCTTCGCGTAGTGCTCCGCAACGTCGTCGTGCGCGTTCAGCGCGGCGATCGCGCGTTGCGGCAGCGACCCGAAGAGCTTCCCCTTCGCGTCGCGGTATGACTCGAACGTAGGGTGGTAGTCGAGGTGGTCGCGCGTGAGGTTCGTGAAGACGGCGCCGGCGAACTGCACGCCGCGCACGCGTCCCTGGTCGAGGGCATGCGAGGAGACCTCCATGACGGCGGACTTGCAGCCCGCGGCCACCATCTCCGAGAAGTACCGCTGGAGCGTGTCCGCGCCGGGAGTGGTGTTGTCGCTCGGCAGGACCCGCGGCCCCACGGCGTGCTGGATGGTGCCCAGGAGCCCCACCTTCTCGGAGGCCGCTTCGAAGATCGACCTCACGATGTAGCTCGTGGTGGTCTTCCCGTTCGTTCCGGTGACGCCCACCACGTTCATCCGCGACGTGGGAAAGCTGTGGAAACGCGCCGACATGTCCGCCAGCGCCTGCCGCGCGCTCGCGACGACGATGACGGGGACCGGGCAGCTCTCCACGGCCTTCTCGGCCACGATGGCGCCCGCCCCGCGGCGGATCGCCTCGTCGATGAAGGCCCCGCCGTCCAGCTTGTGGCCGGGCACGGCCACGAAGAGGGTGCCGCTCTGGACCTGGCGCGAGTCGCAGGTGACGCCGCGGATCTCGGCGTCCCGGAACTGCCCCCGGTCGCCGGGCGCGGACTCCAGCAGATCGCTCAGCTTGAGACTCATCTTGACCCCCTCCTTCCGCTTGGGATACTGGACGCGGGACGTGTACAGGTAGATGTGCCGCAGCCATGCGGGTATGGAACGCTTGCCCCCCTGGGACATGATCCCCCCTCTCCTTGGTGCCGACCGGCCGAGCCGCCGGCGTCTATCTCACGTACACCAGGCCTCGCTCGATGATGCGGCCCACGACGGGCGCGGCCACCGCTCCCCCGTAGTAGGCTCCCTGCGGCTCGTCCACGACTACGGCGATGCAGATCTTCGGATCATTCGCCGGGGCGAACCCCACGAACGAACTGATGAACTTGTGGTGCGTATACTGGTGGGTGGCCGGGTCGATTTTCTGGGTCGTCCCCGTCTTCCCCGCCAGCGGAATTCCGGCCACCTGGGCCTTCCTGCCCGTGCCCTCCGTGACAACCCGCTTGAGAATCTCGACCATCTGCCGGGAGGCCTTCTCACCGATCACCCGGCGGACCGCCTGGGGACCGTTCTCCGCCATGATTGTCCCATCCGCCGCCGTCACCCGATCCACGACATAGGGGCGGTAGAGCGTGCCCCCGTTGGCGATCGCCGACATCGCGGCCACGAGTTGGAGCGGCGTAACCGAGATCTCGCGACCCATGGGGACGGAGGTGTCGGTGAAGGTCGTCCACTTCGCCAGTGGGAAGAGTCTTCCGTCCTCCTCGGCCGGGAGGTCGATCTCCGTCCGCGCACCGAACCCGAAGGCCTTCATGCACTCGAACGTGCGCCGGCGCCCCAGCGTCTGCGACCCGCACTTCGCGGCGAAGATGTTCGACGACTTGATGATTCCCTCGGCCAGAGTCAGGGTCCCATACGGATCGTGGTCGTGGAGCCGGCGCGACCCGATGACCCACAGCCCGTTCTCGCAATAGTACTTCGTCTCCGGGGTGGCCAGGCCCTGGTCCAGCGCCCACGCCGCCACGAACGGCTTCAGGGTCGAGCCCGGCTCGTAGGGAAACACGATCGCCCGGTTGATGCGAGCATCCGCGGGCGACCTTGCGGGCTGGTTCGGATCGAAGGTCGGGCGGTTGCAGATCCCGAGGATGCGCCCCGACCTCGGGTCCATCGCCACCGCCACCGCCCACTGGGGCCGGTACTCGGCGGCCACCGCGTCCAACTCCTCCTCCATCACCTTCTGGAGGTGGACGTCGACCGTGAGCCGGATTTCCTTTCCCGTCACGTCCACGGCCTGGGCGTCGAGCACGCCCCGGCGTCCGTCGAGCCTGACCTCGAAGACCTTCTCCTCGGCCGCGAGGACCGCCTCGAGCGATTTCTCGGACCCCTCGCTCAGGCGCGGATCGGAGCCCTCGAAGCCGACCATGTGGCTCATGAGAGGTCCGTGCGGATAGCGCCGGACGAACTCCGTTTGAAATCCCATGCGCGCCTGGGGCGAGCGCCTGGAGGTCTTGAACGCCGGCTCCCCCTGAAGGGCCCGCGCCGCGGCGGCCTCCTCAGGGGAGACTTTCCGCTTCACCCAGACGAACTTCCGGCTGCGGTCCGCGAGCCGCCGGTAGAGCGTGTCGAAAGGAACAGGGAGCGCGCGGGAGAGGAGCTTCGCGGCGGCCACCGGGTCCTCGATGGCCTGCGGGTTCGCCCACACGGATTCGGCAGGGACGGATACGGCGAGGATCTGCCCGCCGGAATCCATGAGGACGCCGCGCGTGCCTGTCGCGCGGACCGCGCCCGTGGTCTGTGCCTCGCGACGGAGGGCCTGCTCCTCGTGCCCGACAACCTGGATCGCGTAGAGCCGCACGAGGAGGGCGAAGAAAATGCCGAAGAAGAGGACGCCCAGGACGCCGGCGCGGCGGCGCGGACCCTGATCCACCGTTTCCCCCTTGCCGCGGGTTCGCCCCGAACCCGCCGATGCGCCCCTGCCTAACGCCGGGGCGCCGGAGGCGCGGGCTTCCGTCCCTGGGCCGTCTCCTGGCCCTGCGGGCGGCCCGCGCCGTACTCCACGACTTTCGTATCCAGCCCGAACGCCGCGGCCCTCTCCAGGACGCGGTCGGGACGCCGCGCCACGGCCACGCCGTGGAGCAGCGACCGGTTCTCCAGGGCCAGGGCCCGCAGCTCCTTCTGCTTGCGGGCCACTTCGTACCGCACGAGCGTCCCCTGCAGCGGCCCGGCCGCGGCCAGCAGGGAAAGGTTGAACAGGATGACGACGGCGAGCGCGGCTCGGACGATCTTCACGCCTTCCCCCTTAAATCCTCCGCATCCCCGCGGAGGCGCCCATGCCCCCCTCTCTCCAAGGCCAGGACTTCAATTCTTCTCGATGCAGCGCAGCTTCGCGCTGCGCGCCCGCGGGTTCTCCAGGACCTCCGCGCGCGCCGGCCGGACGGGCTTCTTCGTCACCCTCGTCATCCCCTCCTTCGCCAGGAAGGCCCGCTTCACCAGCCGGTCCTCCAGCGAGTGGAAGGAGATGACGCAGCAGCGTCCTCCGCCCCTCAAGTACCTATCGAACACTCCAAGGAACTTCTTGAGGTTTTCCAGCTCGTCGTTGACGGCGATCCTGAGGGCTTGGAAGACCCGGGTCGCGGGATGAGCCCTGCCGTGCCTCCCTACGAGGCGTTCCACGAACTCCGCCAGCGCCCGGGTCGTCCCAAGGATGTCGCCCCCTGGTTTCCCCCTCGTCCTCACGATCGCGGCCGCGATCTTCCGCGCGCGCGGCTCCTCGCCGTACTCGCGCAGGATCTGCTCCAGTTCCCTCTCTCCGAGCCCCCGGAGCAGGTCGGCCGCGGTGCCCCCGGTCGACTTCGACATCCGCATGTCCAGGGGCGCCTCCTGCCTGAAACTGAACCCCCTCGAACCGGTGTCCAATTGAAGCGACGAAACTCCCAGGTCCAACAGCACGCCGTCCACGACGGACAGCCCCAAGGTGTCAAAGATCGACGGGAGGTTCGCGTAGCTGTCACGGACGACCGTGACGGCCGGCCCGAGCCGCGCCGCCGCGAGATCCGCCGCGTCGCCGTCCCACTCGATGCCGACGACGCGCCCCCCGCACTGCAGGATCGCCTCCGAGTGCCCGCCCAGCCCCAGAGTGGCGTCCACGTAGACGCCGCCCGGCTTCGGGCGGAGCAACCCGATCACTTCACGACATAAGACCGGCTGATGCACCGGAGCGTCCTGGGGAGGTGTGGACACGTGCCCAAGGGCTTCCCCCCTCTCTCACCCTCTTGTGCGCGCACCCTCTCACCCATGCCCTCACCTCGCCAGGCCGCTCCAGCGGGCCGCGCTCGCCCTTACAGAAGGCCCGCCGCCAGGCGCCGGATCAGCGGAGTCATCCGCACCGGCACCGGCCGCAGGCCCGCCTGGGCCATCAAGGCCCACATGCGCTCCGAGAGGTCCACGGAGGGCGCCACCGCCCTGACCCGAAGAAGCCTCGCGTAGATGTCCCGGAGCGCCTCTGAGATCGCCTCGACCTCGCCCCGCTCCGGCGTACGTCCCCCGATCCGAGCCAGGAACTCCTTCACCGTGTTGAACGAGTCCGTCCCCCTGTCATCCGCCATGGTTCCCCCTCCTCCTCCCTCTCCCTATCCGCGGCCGGCATCTCCCGCCTGGAGACCCGGCCACAATGAACGCACGCGATCGCCGATCTCCTCATCAAGGCTTTCGGTCGCCGCGCGATACTCGTCGACATTCCACACTTCAATCCACATCACGTTGCCCACCATGAGCACGTCGCCCTTCAGTCCGGCGTACCCGATCAGCTTCTGCGGGATCACCAGTCGGCTCTGCGCGTCAACGCCCCCGAACTCCGCCCTCGAGGCGAAGAACCGGAGGTAGCGCGCGGGATCCTTGGCCTTGTCCGCGCCGCCCATGAGGGTCCGCGTCACGAGTTCCCAGCCGGATCTCGTGTAGAGCCGCAGACAGTGCTCGCCGGGTACGGGACTGGCCAGGATGAAAAAGCCCTTGCGGTCTTCAGCGTCGGTGATGAAAGCACGGAATTTTGAAGGAATGACGATCCGGTTCTTTGCGTCGATTGAATGCTTGAACTCGCCGGCGAACATATTACGAAGGGAAAGCCTTCTACAGCCTTCCCTTTCCATCCATTTGTAGTAACTTTTCTTCCACCACGGACACGAAAGCGACTCCCGGGCGATTCCTCATTCGTGAGTTAGTCTATCCCCAACGGTGCGCCAGTCAAGTCAAAAGGAACGCCTGTTTCCTCTTCGATTTCCGCTCCCACAGCCTTCACCCCCACTCCCCCTGAGTATTGGGCCTCCGCCCACCCTACCCACAACATATTGTGGTTTCTTAATCTGATTCCAGAGGTCCCCCGGAGGACGTCGCTCGCGATTCTCCCGGAATCATTCGCGCTTCAGGGACCCCGTCCCGCGCGACGATATCTCCTGTGTCGAGTTGGAATCCTGGGGGATCACGATGAACGTCCTCATCTACGACGCACCCGTGACGCTGGCGCACTTCGTGAAGTCCGCCCTCCTCTCGCAGGGCCATCGCGCCGCGATCTCCTCCGACCCCGAGGATGCCGCGCTCAAGCTCTCCACGTCGCTCTTCGACGCGATGGTCTTCGGTCCCGGCGCCGCGCCGCGCGAGCTGGCGGACTTCGTGCAGGGCGAGTTCCCGAATCTCCCGATCGTGCTTGCGGGCGTGCCGGTGGCCATCCCGGCGTGCGGCCAGGTGGCCGCCGTCCTTCCCGCGCCCCTCTCCGCCCATCGGCTCCTCATGGCATTCCGCCGCCTGCGCCAGGAGCGGCAGGAGCGCATCGAGCGGCTCCCCGTGCAGCTCGCGGCCGAGGGGCTCGCCATCGCCTGCAGGCTCGCCGACATCACGCCCGAATCCATGATCCTGGCCGGCGAATCCGACGCGTTCCACCGCCATTTCGAAACGCACCCCACCCATGTCCAGGCGCTCGTGGCGGGCCGCTCCCTCGGCGGCGAGGTCGCGCAGATCCGGAGGGATCTGCCCCGGCAGATGAGCCGCGTGGACGTCCGCCTCTCCGAGGGCGGGGCGCGGGAAGTGCTCGCCGCGCTCGTCCGCTGAAGCAGCCCCCTTCTGAGCTGCCGAAGCCGGTTGGACAAACTCAGCACCTGGACTCCCAGGTTCGGGACCGGCGCGCGATTTGATCGCGGACCTGTGGGGTCCGATGCTCAGTCGGTCGTGCCCGTGCGGACCTGGCCGCAGCCGTGGGGCCGCTCGGTCCAAAGCCGGTAGCTTCGGCCGTCGAAGGACTCGAAGCGCACGCCGCTGCCCATGGGGCTCACGAAGTTCCCGGCGCCGTCGTGCAGCGCGGGGTGGAGTTCCAGGTATCCGGCCAGCCGCTCGGCCAGGCGCGGCGCCCCGCCCTTCGGAAGCCCGCCGAAGTCGGAGGCGTACTGCCGGACCGCCCGCTCGATCGAATCCAAGAGCCGGCGCTCGGCCTTCCACCGGTTGCAGCGCGCCGAGCCCGTGGCCACGAGCCCCGCTGCGATGACGGCCAGCGTCCCCAGGAAGAGGACGCCCACCAGCTTGCCGGAGCCCGAACAGGTCTTTCGCTGAGGGACGGTCTTCGCCGCCTGCTGCTCGGCCGCACGCCGGTCGCGCTCTTCGTCCGGGAATTCCCGGTAGACCTCGTCGATGGACTTCATCAATTCGAGGGGAGCCACATCACCTTTTGAATGGTGCGCTCCTGGCGCTCGGCGATGTCCTCCACGATCACGAGCGTGACCCGGATCGCGGGGATCCGATAAGGGGTCGTCGTGTCGTTGGCCCCCTTGTTGTCGCCCAGCGGGTCGCCCTTGGGGAACGGGCTGGGATCGAGCTGGGAGAACATCTGGTTGTTGGCCAGGTATTCGAGGTTGAAGCTGACCACGTAGTGGCAGAGTTCGGTGTCCTGGACGGCCACCAAGCCGAAGGGCGGGGCCAGATCCTTCACCTTCGGGATCATGTCGTACACCAGGGGATCCCCGGCCTTTGGCGCGGGCTTGGCCGGGTCGATCGTGCGCACCCTGCGCACGAGGGTGAAGAGCCCCCGTTTCGTCCTGGCGGTCTCCCTGTGGCTCTCGTCCCCCGACTGTAGGGCGCCGGAGGCGTCGAGGCACTTGTTGCCGGGTATGAGTTCGTAGGTCACTTCGCACGTCTGCATGGTCTGGGCCACGGCCGAAGTGGTTCGGAACGACATGCGGTCGCCGGCCTTTTCAATGTGGGTGCTGGCCCCGCCCACGTTGTAGGACGGT
>JAHFOZ010000273.1:6248-7365 GCA_023261405.1 Planctomycetota bacterium | reverse complement strand
GAGATGCGGACGGCGCGATCGCCGACTTCACGAGCGCCATCGACCTCGGCGCCGAAGTGCCGGAATCCCACGCGAACCGGGCACGCCTGCGCCTCCAGAAGGGCGACCGCGCGGGGGCGCTGGCCGACTTCGAGGCCGCCCTCAGGACCGCCCCGCCCGACTGGCCGCACCGCGCGACGGTCCAGGCGGAAGCCGGCCGCCTCCGGAGCTGACGCCGGGCGAGGCCTCGCGGCGGCACGCAGAGGGTATACTCGATTTGACAGGAGGACAGCCATGATCCGTTTCACCCTCGCGCTTCTCGTGCTGGGCGGCCTCGCGTTCGCGCAAAGCCAGGCGGACCGGGACAAGGCCCGCGAGATCATGCGCCGAGTGCAGGCGGGGCAGCCGGTCACCGAGGAGGAGAAGGCGTTCGTCGAGAAGGTCCGCCGCGAGATCCAGGGCGGCGGCGCGGCGCCCCAGGCGGGCGGCGAGAAGACCGGGTTTCCGCCCCTCAGCGACATGAAGGCGACCGACCTGTACAAAGGCGAGGACGGCGGCCTCTACGGCGGCGGGTCGAACGAGCCGCCCAAGGCCCATGCCGAAGCGGCGCGCAAGGAGGCGGAGAAGATCGGGCCTCTGGATGCCGAAGGCAAGCCCGCGTCGGGCGGGAAGGTGGTCCTCCTTTCGATCGGGATGTCGAACACGACGCAGGAGTTCTCGCGTTTCATGCAGATCGCTCCCAAGTCCTCGGACCTGGTCATCGTGGACGGCGCGCAGGGCGGCCAGGCCGCCATCCAGTGGGACACCCCCGAGTCCAGGCCGTGGGGAGTCGTGGAGCAGAGACTCAAGGCCGCGGGAGCGGACGCCCGGCAGGTGCAGGTGGTCTGGATCAAGCAGGCGCTGATCCAGCAGGGCCAGCACGGGGCCTTCCCGGCGCATGCGAAGAAGCTTGAGGAGGAGCTCGGGAAAATCGTCCGCATCGCGAAGTCGAAGTATCCGAACCTGCGGCTCGCCTATGTCTCGAGCCGCATCTACGGGGGCTACGCGAAGGGCAGCCTCAACCCGGAGCCCTACGCCTACGAGGGCGCGTACTCGGTCCGATGGCGGATCCAGGCGCAGATCAAGGGGGACTAGGAAC
>JAHFOZ010000273.1:0-6238 GCA_023261405.1 Planctomycetota bacterium | reverse complement strand
GCCCGGGGCGAGGTGAAGGCGCCCGTGCTCCTCTGGGGTCCTTACCTCTGGGCCGACGGCGTGAATCCGCGGAAGGGCGACGGGCTCGTCTACAAGGCGGCCGACCTGGGCCAGGACGGGACCCACCCGTCGAACGACGGGCGCGACAAGGTCGCCCAGCAGCTGCTCAAATTCTTCAAGGCCGACCCCTTCGTCAAGGGCCTCTTCCAGTAAGGGGCTATTCCTTCTCCTGGATCTTCGCCCATGTGTCCCGCAGGGAGACGGTCCGGTTGAAGACCAGCGCCCCCTCCCGCGAGTCGGGGTCGACGCAGAAATAGCCGTGGCGCTCGAACTGCACCGTCTTCCCGGGGGCCGCGCCCGCGACGCTCCGCTCCAGGAGGCAGTCCTTGAGCACCTCGAGCGACCTGGGATTGAGATTCCTGCGGTAGTCCCCGCCCTCGTCGGGATCGGGCCGCGTGAAGAGCGTCTCGTAGATCCGCACTTCGGCGCGAATGGCCTGCGCCGCCGAGACCCAGTGGATCGTGCCCTTCACCTTGCGGCCGTCCGGCGCCTGGCCTCCGCGCGTCGCGGGATCGATCGAGCAGCGCAGCTCCGACACGGCGCCCTGCGCGTCCTTCACCACGCGATCGCACTTCAGGAAGTATCCGCCGCGAAGCCGGACTTCACGACCCGGCGCGAGGCGGAAATATTTCTTCGGAGGCTCCTCCATGAAATCCTCCCGCTCGATGAAGAGGTCGCGGGAGAACGGCACCCGTCGCGTGCCCGCCGCCGTATCCTCGGGGTTGTTGGCCAGCTCGAAGTCCTCGACCCGCCCCTCCGGCACGTTCTCGACGACGACGCGCAGCGGGCGGAGCACCCCCATCACGCGGGGCGCGCGCCGGTTCAGGTCCTCGCGGATCGCGTTCTCGAGGACCCCGACCTCGATCGTGCTGTTCATCTTGGCGACTCCGATGCGCTGGCAGAAGGCGCGGATCGCCTCGGGGGTATAGCCCCGGCGCCGGAGGCCGCAGAGCGTCGGCATCCGCGGGTCGTCCCAGCCGCGCACGAGGCCGTCGCGGACCAGCTCCAGCAGCTTCCGCTTGCTCATCAGCGTGTAGGTCAGGTTGAGCCGCGCGAACTCGATCTGCCGAGGCGCGTAGATCCCGAGCGATTGAACGAACCAGTCGTAGAGCGGCCGGTGGTCCTCGAACTCCAGCGTGCAGATGGAATGGGTGATCCTTTCCAGCGAGTCGCATTGGCCGTGGGCGAAGTCGTACATCGGATAGATGCACCAGGTCGTCCCCGTCCGGTGGTGCGGCGCCCGCAGGATGCGATAGAGCACGGGGTCGCGCAGGTTGATGTTTCCGGAGGCCAGGTCGATTTTCGCGCGCAGCGTCCGGGAGCCGTCGGGAAACTCGCCGGCCCGCATGCGGCGGAACAGATCGAGGCTCTCGGGAGCGGGGCGCTCGCGCCACGGGCTGGGTTTCCCCGGCGAGGTCAGCGTTCCCCGGTGCTCGCGGATCTGGTCGGCGCTCAGCTCGCAGACGTAGGCCTTGCCGGTCCGGATGAGATTCTCCGCGTACTCATAGATCTGGCCGAAGTATTGCGACGCATAAAAAAGGCGGTCGCCCCAGTCGAAGCCGAGCCATCGGACGTCGGCCATGATCGACTCGACGTATTCGACATCCTTCTTGGTGGGATTCGTGTCGTCGAAACGTAGGTTGCAGAGCCCGCCGTATCGTGCGGCCGCACCGAAGTTGAGGCAGATCGATTTCGCGTGGCCGATGTGAAGGTAGCCGTTCGGCTCCGGCGGGAAGCGGGTATGGACGCGCTTCTCGTACCGGCCGGTCCGGTTGTCCTCCTCGATCTCCTGTTCGATGAAATGGAGCGAACGCTCTTCCATGGAGGGCTGATTATATCGCTTCGGCGGCGGCTGGAAAGAGATTGGTTGCGGATCTGCGGCCTGGGCCCCGCACGTTCACCTTCTTCCCCTCTCTTCCCTCGGTTCGCCCCCCTGTGTATCATCTACCTGCAGGCCGTTTCCTTGCCCTCGTGTTAGGGGCGTCTTCACCCGATGCAAGCGTCTCCCTCGATTCACGGCGGGCTGGACAGGAACTCCGGATCCATCGCGACGTACAACACCGGTTTTCTGAACAACCGGCCCATCTACTGGCTGGGGCAGTGGCTCCTCGAGAACATCGAACCCGAAGCCCTCTACCCCATGACGAGGTTCTTCGGCGAGCTCATGCATCTGACCATGGGGCGCTTCCGCCGGCAGGTGCGGTCCAACATGCTGCAGGTGCTCCGGCATCTCCGCCCGCAGATGCCCCCGGCCGAGCGCCTGTGGCGGGCCTTCTCGATCACGCACCGGCTCTTCTGGAACCGGGCGGACATGTACACGGACCACGCCCTGCTGACCGGCCGGCGCACGTCGGCGTCGCTGGCGACCTACGGGTGGGTGGGGGATTTCCCCAGCCTGACCCGAAGGCTGGCCTCCGGGAAGGGGGCGATCTTTGCCTCGGCGCACCTGGGGAACTGGCATGAGGGCTCCGTGGGCGTGTCCCGCCTGCTCGGGACCGGGCGCGGCGGTCCCCCGCTCCGGACCCTGCTCTTCAAGAACCCCCGCCAGGCGCGCTTCCTGGACGGGTTTGCCCGGCGCGCCAGCCTCAGGCAGACCTACGTCACGGCCGAGGCCGACCCTTTCCTGATGGTGGAGCTCGTGCGGGGCTTGAGGCAGGGGGAACTGCTGGCGCTGCTGGCCGACGTGCCCTGGGACAACCGCTGGGTGGAAGTGCCCTTTTTCGGCCGGCCCACCCGTTTTCCCGTGGGACCGGCCCGACTGGCGCGTCTCGCCGAGGTCCCCCTCTATCCCGCCTTCTGCGTCTGGAAACAGCGCCGCCACTTCGTCTCGACCATCTGCGAGCCGATCGAAGTCTCGGGCCCGGACCCCCTGGAGGCGGAGCAACGTGCCGTCGCGCGTTTCGCCGCCGTCCTCGAGGGCTTCGTCTCGGAGAACCTGGACCAGTGGTTCAACTTCAACGCGGTCTGGGGGGCGCCCTCGTAGCGTCCGGCTCAACGCTGGCTGTGCCCCCGCCCGCCTATCGCTCCCCCGCCGGTTCCGGCACGTCGAGCGCGGGGTTCCGGGTGAAGAAGCCCGCCGGGAGCAGCTTGAAGCCCACCCCCGCCGTGGGCATGATCGGCCACTCCTCGGGGCGAGGCGCGTGCGTGAGCCCCACGGTGTACCAGAGCACCACGTCGCGGTTCACGACCGGCTCGTCGTCGGCCGTCCAGCGCGGGAGGCCGTCGCCCCCCGGATGCTGGTTCGGGTAGTCGCCCGCCGCGTACATCTCCTCCGGCTTGAAGGGCGTCACCCACACGTGATGGTTGATGAAGCCGGCCCGCTTCCTCGTGGTCGCCTGCGGGAGCATGTAGGGCACCGTGTTCTCGCCCGGCGCCAGGAGGTATCCGGGATAATGGCCCAGCGCCGTCTTCACGGTCGGATTGAACACCTTCCAGTGGCGGTGGGCCTTCGCGTCCAGGTCGCGCTGCGCCGCCGCCTCCGTCGCGAGGACCTTCTTCTTCACCGCGAACGCGTTGAAGAAGGGGTTCTGCGCGTCCGCCGGCGCGCTCTCCACGTCGAGCTCCGCCACGCTGTTCGCCTCGCCGTCCACGTCGAAGTCCAGGCGGAAGCTGAAGAAGTGCTGGTGGTTGGGCGCCACGATCCGCTCGGCGATGAAGGCCCCGGTCTTCTCGTCCCCTTCCGCGGACTCCTTCGCGCAAGACTCGCACACCTTCTGCGCCACGCCCTTTCCCAGAAGGATCCCCGACGCCTCGGCGCGCACCTCGATCGTCCCGTCCTGCGAGAAGATCCAGTTGAGGATGTAATCGTAGTTCCCCACCGTCACCACGTAGGCCGCGACGAGCTGCCGGCCGCGCCGGAGATAGGTCTTCTCCGTCCCGTCGTCGTAGTGGGTCCAGAGCAGGCCCCCGTCGCGCTCGTAGAAGGCCACGGCCCCCGCGAGCTCCACGGGCTTCCCGTCCTCGCCCGCAAGGACCGCGTCGGCAAGCTCCGCGTTCGCCGGCACGTCGCGGCCCGCCTTGAGCTCGTTCGCCAGCCGCCCGAGGCCGTACTCGCCCTCGTCGAATGCGTTGCGGAACACCCAGTTGACGTCGGGGTCCCCGTAGGGCACCACCATCTCCGAGATCGATGCCCGGTAGAGGATGGGCCGCACCCGGCCGCCGTCCTCGTATCCCACCGTGTAGAGGACCAGGCCCTCGCGCGGATGGAGCGCCCAGCGGAAGCTCCAGTTGTCCCAGCGGACCTCCTGCCCGCGGCGGACGAAGCTCGGCCCTTCCGCCTGCTCGATCGCCAGCGGCTTCAGGGCCTTCCGCGTCTTCCCCAGGGAGACGGCGTCCAGATTCTGCGACGGCGGCGGCAAGGGCCGCACGCCCGTGTCCACCACCTCCACCACGGCCATCCGGTTCAGGTCCACCACGGCGATCACGCCCTCGATCGGCCGGCCGTACCCGTTCGCGCGGTCGCCCTTGTAGAACGAGAGCGCCCGCGAGAGCCGCGCGCCGGGAGGCGCCGTCGAAGGCAGGACCCCCGCCGCCCACGTGTCCACGAGGACGTTCTCGAAATCCTCGATCCCGCGCTTCTTCATCGCCTCGCGCCAGCGCGGGTCCTGCCGCACGACCTTCGGGACACTCGTGAACTCCTCCTCGAACACGTTGGGCTGGACGCCCGGGATGTCCTTCCAGGAGGAGAGGGCGTTCTTCCCGAGATCGATCAGCGCCTCGGAGGTCCGGTTCCTCGGGCGGTCCAGCACCACCGCGAAGGCCTCGCGCTCGAGAGACGCCCCCTCCGTAAAGGCGCGGACCGCCGCCTTGGACGGCTCCCGGAGGACGAGGAGGGACAGGAAGGTCCCCTCGCCCAGCTTGCCCCGGGCCCGGAGGATTCCCACGGCCGCCTCGATCTCTCCCGAGGTGAGCGGATCGAGCGGGTGGGAGGCCGCCGCGGGCGCAGCCTTCAACGCCGGGGAGACGCAGGCCCCCAGGGCGAGGAGCGCCGAAACGACCCAGGTCCTCACGCGCATGCCGCCCCCCGTCACTCGACCGTGAACCACTGGACCTCGACGCGCCGGTTCTGCTCCTGGTCCGTGCCGGCGGGCTCCTCCCACCCGCGCCCCACGATGTCCACCCGCGCCGCGTCCACCTTGAGCTTCTCGACCAGGTGCCTCTTGATCTCCGCCGCGCGGTTCTTGGAGAGCTCCATGGCCCGGAGCGCCATCTGCCGCACGAAGGGCTCGCCGCCCTCCTTCCGGAACTTCTCCAGCTGCGAATTATCCACGTGCCCGCGGAGCAGCACGGTCGACCCCGGGCTCACCTGGAGCAGTTGCCGGATCGCCTCCAGGTTCTTCAGGTTCTCGGCGTTCTGCTGGTCCAGCACCGCCGAGTTGGGCTCGAAGAGGAAGCGGATGTCCTTGCTGAGGAGCGGGCTCTGCTCCACGCCCACCCCGCCCTTGGAGCGCAGCGGCGCGATGGAGACCTTCTGGTCCTTGAACGCGCCGGACTGCTCGAGGGCCTTGAGGTGCTGCAGGTCCAGGAACTTGTCCCCGTCCACGGGGTCGCGGATGAACTCCGTCCCGTAGGCGTACACCGCCGACTGGTAGATGCTCCCGAAGCTGCCCGCCGCGTCGATGGCCCCGGAGAAGA
This sequence comes from Planctomycetota bacterium, assembly GCA_023261405.1. GTDB lineage: Bacteria > Planctomycetota > MHYJ01 > MHYJ01 > JACPRB01 > JACQFK01. The sequence continues at coordinate 544 of JAHFOZ010000273.1, read as the reverse complement.
ACGCCAGGTTCTCCGGCAGGTTGGAGAGGTGGACCTTGGCCAGCTCGCCGCGCGCCTTCTCGCGATCCCACTTGAAGACCTTAGCGACGAGGTCGAGCTGCGCCTCCGGACCGTCGCGCACGAGCCGGTTCCCCTCCAGGATCCCTTCCGCCAGCCCCGCCACCTTGGCCGGCTCCTGCTGGGCGAAGCCGCGGTTCACCACGAGCACGTCGGCGATGATGAGCAGGTTCCGATTGGTCGCGAGCACGTGCGCTTTGCCGCCGCTGCCCTGGGCCACCTCCGTGATCTTGGGCGCCCAGGTCACGCAGCCGGCGTAGCGTGACCCGCCGGCCTTGAGGTCCTGGAGGAAGAGATCCCCCGCCGCGAACGCGTCCGGGCAGAAGCAGAGGTTCAGCTTCTCCGGCTCGAGCCGGGCCTTCCGGTTCGGAACCACATGGATCCTGAGTCCCGCCTCCTGCGCGAGGAACCGGATGAAGAACTCCGCCTCCGTGAACTGGGCGGTGGCGAGGAGTTTCCCCTTGAGCTGGTTGATTTTGCGGACGTC
>JAHFOZ010000634.1 GCA_023261405.1 Planctomycetota bacterium | reverse complement strand
AGCGCAAGGCCTCGAGCGAGAGGTCCACGCCCACGGCCCCCAGCATCGCCGTCCCGTAGCCGGTGCCGAAGGCCACGTCGAGCACCCTCCCCCGCGCGCGCGCGCGGGCGAAGCGATACCGCCCGAGGTGCTCCTGGAGCGAGGCCTCGACCGCCCCCTCCGGGACGAGGCGCTCTTCCTCGAAGGTCACCCGGGTCACACGACCCGGAGTTCCGGGACGAAGAGGATGAACTTCCCCCCCTTCCCGCGGTAGGCCGACTGCTGTCGCAGGATCTCCTCGGCGAAGTTCCAGGCGAGCAGCAGGACGTAGTCGGGCCGGTCCTCCAGGAGCTTCTCGGCGGGGGCGATCGGGACATGGACCCCGGGGATGTACCGCCCCTGTTTGTGGGGGCTACGGTCGACGACGTAGTCCAGGTGCTTCGTCCCGATGCCGAAGCAATTGAGCAGCGTCGTCCCCTTGGCCGCGGCCCCGTACGCCGCGATCCGGCGGCCCTCGGCCTTCAATTCGTCGAGCAGGCTGCGGAGCGACTCCCGCATGCCGGTCATGCGGTGGGCCATCATCCGGTAGTAGAACTTCCGGCTCACCCCCCAGCCCTCCTCCTCGCGGAGCAGCGCCTCGACCGTGGAGCGGTCCGTCCGCCGGTGACGCACGAAGAGGAGGAGCGAGCCGCCGTGGATCGGCAGCCGTTCCACGCGGTCGAGCACCAGCCCGTGGCGGGTGAAGACCGCGTCGAGCGCCGTGACCGAGTAGTAGCAGAGGTGCTCATGATAGATGGTGTCGAACTCGCAGCGGTCCACCATCTCCTTCACGTAGGGGACCTCGAGGGTGGCGACCCCGTCAGGCTTGAGTACGGCCTTGATGCCGTCGATGAAGCCGTTGAGGTCGGCCACGTGCGCGAGGACGTTGTTGGCGATCACGACGTCGGCCTTCGGGAGCGTGGCGGCGAGCTCGCGGCCGAAGAACTCGCAGACGGTGCGCACCCCCTTCTCCTCCGCGACCCGGGCGATGTTCCGCGCGGGCTCCACGCCGAGGACGGGGATGCCGGCCTTGACGAAGTACTGCAGCAGGTAGCCGTCGTTCGAGGCGATCTCGAGCGCGAGGCTCTTCGGCCCCAGCCGTTCCTCCGCGATCAGGCGCCCGACGTGCTCCTGCGCGTGGCGAAGCATCGTCTCGGAGTAGGAGGAGAAGTAGAGATACTCGCGGAAGAGTTTCTCGGGCGGCACGGTCTCGAGGATCTGGACCAGCGAGCAGCGCGCGCAGAAGGCGAGGTCCAGCGGAAACCGGTCCTCGGGCTTCCCGAGGTCTTCCCGGGTCAGGAGCGCGTTGGCGAGCGGGATGGTTCCCAGGGACAGGATGAGTTCCGGCCCGGGGTGGCCGCAGGAGCGACAGTCCATGGAGTCGCGAGTATAAGGGCGGCCTGTGGGGAACGCAACCCTATCGCTTTCCCAGGGGCCGCGGCCGATATATAGTCAGGAACCGCCCATGAGATTCTCGATCGACGAAGGCCGCCGCAAGCTCACGCTCCAGGATCCTGACCGGGAACTCGACCTCTACTCCCCCGAGGCCTTCTCCATCCTCTCAAGGGCCTGGCTCAAGGTCGGGTGGGACCAGAAGTACGTCTATGGCTTCTCATGGCTCGGCCGGCCCATCATCCAGCTCCCGGAGGACCTCGTCCGCATCCAGGAGGTGATCTACCGCCTGAAGCCGGAGGTCATCGTCGAGACGGGAGTGGCCCACGGGGGATCGCTCGTGCTCTATGCGGGGCTCTGCAAGCTCATGGGTCGCGGCCGCGTGATCGGCATCGATATCGAGATCCGTCCCCACAACCGGAAGGCCATCGAGACGCACGAGATGGCGCCCCTCATCACCCTGGTGGAGGGCAGTTCCACGTCGCCCGGGATCGTCTCCCGGGTCCGCGCGCTGATCCGGCCGGGCGAGACGGTCCTCGTCCTCCTGGATTCGAACCACACGAAGGCGCACGTGGCGGCCGAACTGGAGGTCTACGCCCCGCTCGTCACGCCCGGCTCTTACATCGTGGCCACGGACGGCTCCATGGAGTTCCTGCACGACGTCCCGCGGGGAAAGCCCGAGTGGGCCCACGACAACCCCAAGGCGGCCGCGGCCGACTTCGCCGCCCGTCACCCGGAATTCGCGCTCGAAGAACCGCCCTGGCCGTTCAACGAGGGTCGCGTCACGGAGCGCATCACCCACTGGCCCGGGGCCTACCTTCTCAGGAAATAGCGGGAGTGACCCCAACCCTC